>CAZDJE010000014.1:0-52185 GCA_964505715.1 uncultured Desulfocapsa sp.
TTTGAGAAGATTTCATTGTTTTAAAACATGCAAAATCCTAACCGGACACTACTGACTCAACACCTGTTCTGAAAATCACATATGATCAATAGCGACTTACTTTGTTCTCTGTTATCTTAACTACCCCCACGGTGGGTAGGTAATTCTCGTTAAAAAGATATTAGGAAAAACATTCAGAGGATCAAAATTGGGCCAAGATGCAAAAGGAGAGGATGGCAGAAGCATGAACAGAATAGAAGTAGCTGTTGCTGCTCCATTGTTTCAGACATTCTCCTATTCATTTGACCCAGATTTGGATGGTGACCCTATTGGCAGAAGGGTACTTGTTCGTTTGGGTAGGCAAAAGCTTACCGGATATGTGCTGGCACTTCTTCCCGAAGAGGAAGTTAGCTATAGAATTCTCCCCGTACTGCATTTTCTTGACGAGCAACATAGAGCACTCTTTCCACGTAATCTGATTCCTTTTTTCAGGTGGATTGCTGAGTATTATCATCACCCAATAGGGGACGTGGTAAAAACGGCTCTACCCGGTGGGCTTAGCCCTCGGAACAGAAAAATACTTCAGCTTGCTCCTGATGTTGATGTTTCTCTTCTTGAATGGCCAAGTAGTAAAGTACAAGAACCGGAATGGTTCTCCTCCCTAATAAATACTACAAAATTAACTGCAGCTGCCAGTAAAAAAATATTAGCCGATAGAACGTTTCGCGGGGTTATAAAAGAGCTTGTAAAGAAGAATTATGTCCTGATTGAGGATGTTCTCGATACGGTTAAAATGCGTGAAAAACGTGAACTGTGCTACTGCCTGACAGCGTCTTTTGACCTGCCAGCATCTCTTATGGCGGACCCAGGAAAAGATGTCATCAGGGATGTTGTGAAGCAGCAAATTAATGGGAAAACTCTAACTGTCCCTATGTTGCGAGCTCTCGTTCTCCTCAAAAAACTTTCAATAGAACAAGGTGGGGAGAGTGTTGCAGCAAAGGACTTGCGACGACTGTACAGTGGAGCATCGAAGGCACTAGGGGAGTTAGAGAAGATCTCCTTTGTCTGCTCAGAAAAGCGACGTATCTATCGTAATCCCTTTGGAGAAACACTTGTTCATTTCCCAAAGCCTGAAAAATTAAGTGACCAGCAGAACGAGGTGTTGTCGCAAATTATCCCAGCTCTTGAAGAAGGATCATTTACCCCTTTTTTACTTCATGGGGTCACTGGGTGTGGAAAAACTGAGGTGTATTTGCGAGCGGCAGAAAAAACGCTGGCGCTTGGTCGCGACGTTCTGGTGCTTGTTCCCGAAATTGCACTTGCCACGCAGCTTGAAGCACATTTTGTGTCACGATTCGGAGATCAGGTGGTGCTTCTTCATTCTGGGCTCAGCCCTGGTGAACGATTTGATCAATGGAGTCTTGCCGCGAGTGGTGAGGCAAAGATCGTCATTGGTGCTCGTTCAGCCGTTTTTGCTCCATTGGGAGACCCGGGGCTAATAGTCGTTGATGAGGAGCATGATGGCGCTTATAAGCAGACGGACGGCCTGCGATATCATGGACGAGATTTAGCTGTACTAAGAGCGCGTTATAACAAAGCTGTGGTGCTGCTGGGTTCAGGAACGCCTACAATAACAAGTTTTGCAAACGCTCAGAATGGCAAGTTTGTCCTGCTTAGTATGACTAAACGTGTGGAAAACAGGCCCTTGCCAACCGTGTCAATTGTTGATCTTCGAGATAAAAAAGAAAAGAACTATCAGGAAGCGATTGGCAAGAAACTGCACAAGGAGCTTTCCCTTAATCTCGAACAGGGAAAACAGTCCATCCTGCTATTGAATCGTCGTGGTTTTTCTTCGGTGTATCTTTGCGGTGACTGTGGAGAACCTGTTAAGTGCCTTCACTGTCATGTATCTTTGACCTATCATAAAAAACGAGCCCAACTCATTTGTCACTATTGCGGCTATACGGTTCAGGAAAACATTATCTGCAGTGAGTGCAATTCTACTAATCTTACTCCAGTTGGATACGGTACTGAACGTATTGAGACAGAAATAACTGAGAATTTTCCAGAAGCCAGAGTGGCCCGTATAGACTCTGATACTGCGCAGGACAGGAAAAAATTTATGGCACTGCTCAGGAAAATGCATCAGCGTGAAATTGATATCCTGATCGGCACTCAGATGATAGCAAAGGGGCATGATTTTCCACATGTAACACTTGTTGGTGTTATCTGGGCAGATGGTGGTCTCAGTATGCCTGATTATCGCGGGGCTGAGCGAACCTATCAGCTTTTATCGCAGGTTACAGGGCGGGCTGGGAGAGGGGAGTTTCCTGGAAGAGTTATTGTACAGACCCTGCGACCTGAACATTATGCAATTCGACTTGCTCAGGCCCATGATTATGAAAAACTCTATGGAAAGGAGATGGATATTCGTGCAAATCCGATGTTTCCTCCATTTTTGCGTATGGTCAATCTGAGAATCTCAGGGAGCAATGAAGGACAGGTCCAAAGTGTTTCTACTCAGGTGGCGTCTTTATGCCGGGATGGGGGGGCAAAGGGAGTGGAGATTCTGGGGCCTGCTCCATCACCAATAGATAGGATTCGTGATCGTTACCGGTGGCAGGTGTTGTTGAAGGCTGCTGATGCTAGTCGTTTACATGATATTTGTAGCAAGCTTGTTGAGAAGAATTCCAGTTTGGCAAAGGGTGATATTAGAATAGTAATTGATGTAGATCCAGAATCTATGATGTAAAAAGGCGCTCCAAGGCCACATTTTTGCTTGTTCTGATCACTCGCATAGTAAGGCTATTGCGAATGGATCAGAATAAACAAAACTGCAGCCTTGGAACGCCTTTTGTTTTGGATGAATAGACTTTTAGATAAAAAGACGCTTTAAGGAGTCCAAGTCTTCATCAACTTCCATCACTAAAATTTGGGCTAGTGCATTCAGGGTGACGATGGCATTCTTATCAGCATCCATCTCAGATGTCATATTGATTCGTTTTAAGATACCCTCGTTTACCTGTTGGACTTCACTATAGTATTCCTGGATGCGGTGCATAAAGAAGTCACAATTTTCTCCTTTTTGATGGGAGAAATATTGGCGGAGCAGGTAGGCTGATACGGAGCGGTACATTGATTCTTCAACGGTGGCAAAGGGCAGGTGGTAACAGGCCATCGGTTTGAGTATCTCCATGGAAGGGCAACCGCTGGTAGCCATGATAATTCCCATGATCGAGGCCAGTCCTTCCTGGACAGTTGTATCCTTACTGCAGGTTCTGGCAGCTGAAATACAAGATACAAGACAGGATTTGTGGGAAGCTGTATCTCTAAAGGCAAAGACCAGGTCAGCAATATTTGCAGCAAGCGGGCAAAAATCGTTTGTTGAAAGCTCAAGCTGGCAGCAATTGCAACGGGCAATCCCAAGAAGGGCCCAGTCTGGTGGGGTGTTTTTCGAGGGCTTATACTCAAGGGTGTCTGGGTCGATAGAAATAAGAAAGCGTTTTTTACTGCCGTCTGGGAAGTCAAAACGGTAATTAAAGGTCGTTTGAGTCATGTGTGTGGTGTCTGTTTGTGAGGAATCTGGTGGAACATATTTCATTGTTAGGCTTCTTCTCTCCACTAGGTTAGCACAGATTAAAATTTATACCATTTTTTCTTTTGTGAAAAAAGGGCAACTCTGTTTCTTCCTGCCTCTTTTGCTTCATAGAGTGCAGTATCTGCCTCCTTGATAAAATCACCTTTGGTGAAGTCATCATCGGTAACCGGTTTCGCCGTGGTAATACCAAAACTTGCGGTAATATGGTAATTTGTCTGAGGATCTCTGAAAACATAATCATCAACGGTTGTCCGCAGTTTTTCTGCAACGGTATATGCTTCATCTGCAGAGGTCTCTGGCAGGATAACTGTGAACTCTTCGCCGCCATATCGAGCTAATATGTCGTATTTACGGATTTCTTTTTTGAGAATGGCACTAAATTCCTTAAGGATAAAATCACCCACCTGATGACCGTAGGTATCGTTAAAGTTTTTGAATTTATCGATATCAATGAGGAGCAATGAAATTTCTGTTTCATTACGAAGGGAGCGATCTATTTCATTATCGAGACTGTTTTGGAAATAACGATGATTGTAAATCTCGGTCAAACCGTCGATATTGGCAAGGTTTCCAAGGATTGTATTTTTTTCTTTCAGCTCAGTGGTTAAATTCTCAAGCATGATTTTTGCTTTGATAAGTTCTTGATTCATCTGGTCAAAATCAAGGTTAATCAGACTGAGACGGATATTAGCTTCCTGGAGAATCTCCTGAATTGATTTTGTGTTTTTAATTCGTAGTCCAAAATACTCACCAGCCTGATCGACCTGCGTGTGAACTTCGCTTAATATATGCTCAAGATCCTCATTTTTTAGCCCAAGCAGGTTTTTAGCCTCTTTGCGAAATCGTTTGTGGAATTCCTGTGGTTTGTCGGAATACAGAATAGAGATCAAAAGGTCAGAAAGGTAGGATGCCTTGCAGGTGACTTCAATTTTTTCCACACCTCCCTTGTAATGAAGAGGATCGTGGTGGTAGAGGATTGGGAGTAGGAGTACTTCCGGGAAACCCCAGTTTTTTGCGACTTCGTAGCCAATGCTGGCATGGGTAATACCAAAGGTATCTTCCTCCGCATTCAGGGCGTCATATTGTTCTTCACTTATTTTTGCTAGTACCTTTTCGTACTCCTCAGGAAATGTTCTGGCAACTATCAGTTCACCGAGATTCTGCAGTAAGCCACAGATGAAAATTTCTTCGGTGTCGGCTCCCTCAACTCGTTCAAGAATGAGTTTGGAGGCAACTGCACAAGCTAGCGAATTTTTCCAGAATTTTTCGAAGTTAAAATGAACCTTTTTGTTGTTGCTTTTTATACTGAGAAATGAAAAAGAAAGAACCAGGCTACGAACAGCGTTAATCCCAAGGATTGATACTGCCTGATTAATCGAACTTATCTGCTGGGCAAAACTATAAAAAGCTGAGTTTGAAACCTTCAGGATTTTTGCAGAAAGTGCGGTGTCTTTGGAAATCAGACTGGCAATGTCGGCTAGAGTGGTATCTTCACGTGCCGTGAGTGTAATGATTTCAGAGGCAACTGTTGGCAGCGTGGGGAGCTCGTCTGAACTGAGTATCGCTTGAAGAGTCTGTTCCTTGTCCATGATCAATCCTTATCTTTGTTGTCTTGGTTAACTTGAGAAGATATAATTTTCGTAATTATTCAGCGGTACTCCAACTATGTCCATTTTAGCCTCCTCCAATAGCAATTAGTATGCTTCGGAGCCCAAAATAAATGAATTTGAAGCATGGAGTCTGCGCTTACCCGGAGTCTACGCTTACCCGGAGTCTACGCTTACCCGGAGTCTACGCTTACCCGGAGTCTTCGCTTACCTGCTAAAAAGTTATACCCCAAGAGTACTTCCTTCGGGGCGCGTTCAGAGTTAAGGGTAATGAGTTGCCCTCGTTGAAGTTACGATTTTTCTAACAGTAAAAAAAGTATATCTTTTTAATGGGGAGAATATCAAGGAGAGTAAAAAAAAAATTATAGTGGATCACCATTTTCCGGATAGGAACAGAACTGTCCGCGGTAATTAGTAAAGAGAAGTTCCTTGTCGCTGCTGAGAATATAATTTGGAGTAAGTGGGATTTTCCCCTTTCCTCCAGGTCCATCGAGTGCAAGCGTTGGAATTGCCATACCGGAAATATTTCCTATCAATTCACGCATTATGCCAATTCCTTCGCTGGAATGAGTCCGAAAGTGATTTGTTCCTTTAGTTAAGTCACCTTGAAACAGGTAGTAGGGTTTTACCCGCATGCGAAGAAGACCAAGAAAGAGTTTCTTGAGAATAGCAGAACTATCATTTACTCCCCTTAAGAGAACGGTCTGGCAACCAAGAGGGATACCAGCGTTTGCAAGACGTGTGCAGGCAAGTTCTGCCTCCGGGGTGAGCTCCGCCGGGTGGTTGAAGTGGGTGTTGATGTAAAGCGGGTGATGTTTTGCAAGCATTGCTGCTAATTCTGTTGTGACGCGCATTGGAAGGGTACAGGGGATACGTGTACCAATCCTGATTACTTCAACCGTTGGGATGCTACGGATACGGCCAAGTATGGAGTCGAGTTTTTTGTCCGATAGCATCAACGGATCACCGCCGGAAATAAGAACTTCTCTGATTTCTGTGTTCTCTCTTATATATTGTATCCCAGCTTCAAGCGTTTTTTCACAGATCACCATTTTAGCTGTTCCCACTTTTCTTTTGCGGGTACAAAATCTGCAATACATGGCACATTCATTTGCTACTAAAAGCAAGACTCTGTCAGGGTATTTGTGGACCAGATTCGGTACCGGACTGAGGTCTTCTTCGGCCAGTGGATCGGGTATACATATGGAATCATTGATCTCAAGAGGACTTGGAACAGCCTGCTTCCAGATGGCGTCATTTTCGGTGCGGATCAGGCCCAAATAATATGGATTTATTCGCATCGGAAAGCTTGCGTTTGTGGCTTCTAATGCGCTACAATCAAAATCAAAATGGCGTGCAAGTTCTGAGGGGCTATTAACAGAGTTTTGCAGGATGTCTTTCCAGTGTGTCATGGTGGCATATTATGGAGGATTGCAAGCTAAAAGTCAATTTCCCAATGTGGCAAAAATGCCCAGGAGCAAGGAAAATGTCTGAGAATCAATATGGTTTTAAGTATGACGAATATGGCAACACCAGAGAAATATTGGTGTATGCCAGTGGCGCAAGTGTTCATAATATCAGTTATGTGAACAAGGGGACAGCTTTTAATCTGGCTGAAAGAAAACGGTTAGGTCTTGAAGCGGCCCTCCCTCCAGCTGTCAGGAGTCTTGAACATCAGGTTGAAAATTCACAGATAAAGGTGAAATCAAAAGAAAAACCCATAGAAAAATTTATCTATCTTCGCTCTCTTTTTGATAGAAATGTTGCATTGGCTCACGCATTAATAAAGAGTGATATCGAGAACTTGATGGGGATTATCTATACGCCAACTGTTGGACTTGCCGTTCAGAAGTACTCGTCCATGTTCCGGCAAGCTAACGGCCTTCATTTTTATCCTGGAAATATTGATCAGGCAGAAGATATCCTGCGTCGCTATCTACATCGTGATATCAGGGTGGCTGTGGTTACCGATAACCAGGGTATTTTGGGAATAGGTGATCAGGGAGCTGGTGGTATCGCTATTTGTCTTGGGAAGCTTATGCTCTACACTCAGGGAGCCGGTGTCGCGCCCTGGCATTGTCTGCCAATATCGCTCGATGTTGGTACCAACAACGAAGCTCTGCTCGAAGATAATGATTATCTTGGCTGGCGCCATCACCGTATAGTAGGTGATGAGTATCTTGAATTTGTAGGACGGTTTGCTCATGCATTCAGAAATGTATTTCCAAATGCTCTCTGTCAGTGGGAGGATTTTTCAAAACAAAATGCCTTTGCCATTCGAGATTCCTACCTTCACGATTTGATCTCTTTTAATGATGATATTCAGGGGACAGGCGCTATTACTCTTGCCGCGATTCTTACATCCATGCGCATCAAGCTTGAAAAATTGCAGGATCAGGTTTTCCTCATCCATGGTGCAGGAGCTGGAGGTGTTGGTGTAGCAGAACAGATTGGTGTTGCTCTTGTTGCGGCTGGGCTGACTGAAGAAGAGGCAAAAGATAGAATTTTCACCCTCGATTCAAGAGGTGTTGTAACCAGTGATCGTGATATAGAAGAGTACAAACTCAAATTTGCCAAGGATAAAGAGAAGTTTACATGGCTCAAAGATGGTGCAAATCAGAATCTGCTGGAGGCGGTTAAGCATGCAAAAGTTACTGTCTTGATCGGTACATCAGGCCAGGGTGGATGTTTTACTCAGGAGGTTGTGGAAGCAGTCGGCCAGAATACTGACAGACCTGTCATCATGCCACTTTCAAATCCAACTTCAATGACTGAAGCTTTACCGGAGGACATTTATCGCTGGACCAATGGGCAGGCGCTTGTGGCAACGGGTAGTCCTTTTGATCCTGTGGTTCATAATGGCACAACCCATAAGATTGGTCAGTGTAACAATGTTTTTGTTTTTCCTGGTGTTGGGCTTGGTGTCCTTGGTTCCGGAGCACGAGAGGTGTTGCCTCAGTTCTTTACTGCAGCGGCTCATGCTGTTTCATCATGTGTCTCTAAGGCTGAAATGGAGGAAGGTTGTCTTGTTCCTGCTGTGAATACCTTGAAAGATGTGAGCAGTAAGGTCGCACTTGCCGTTGCTATGGCAGCCGTTGAGCATGGTGTGAGTAGACCCTGTGTTTTCTCAACATTTCAGCATGAAGAGGATGAGGCGCGCATGGGTGAATTGCTGCGTAAAATGCGTTGGGATCCGGAATATCTTCCCATTGTTGCTATGTAAGAATTTTGTATGAAATGTGGCTGCCGATCATCTCAAATGACGGCAGCCATACTCTTTTTTAGAACATTTCCACCTCTCTCTTCCTTGAAGACCGCTCCGTTTTTCCTTCCTTTGTAATAGCCCCTTAATTGCCCTAATTACTGAAACTGCGTTGTTTTACAAGTGAACCAGCAAGCTCTTTCATGGCTACCAGCGTTTTTTTTAATTGGTTTATCAAAAAAAAGTGAATGAATGTTAAAAAAAATTGATATGCATCTTGAAAAAAATTGAAAAATCTATTAATTTAAGCCTTTCATTACCCCTGATTGTCTTAGTGGTACATATTATTTTAATAGAATTTTTTCTCTAGTCTTCCTGTAATTTTAATACTGTTTATTGCGTAAAAGGACTCGAGAACAGTTTGTCCCACATCCAACTAACCGATGAGGCGAACCTGTTGCAGAAGGGGTTCGTTCATCAGAAATAATTGAGGAAATATTAATGACGGCAAAGCTTATAAGCGGTATCGAGATAGCAAAGGATATTCGAGAGGAGTTGAATAAAGAAGTTACAGAGCTGAAAGAAAAACATAATATCGTTCCCGGTCTTGTGACTATTCTTGTTGGTGAAGATCCAGCCTCTCAATCATATGTTGCTGCCAAAAATAAGACTGCCCACGCACTTGGTATTCACTCGGAGCAGGTGACACTCGATCCTGAGACAAGTGAAGCTGACTTGCTTAAGCTTGTTGAAAAATGTAACAACGATCCCAAAATAAACGGTATCCTTGTTCAGCTTCCCTTGCCGAAACATATTAACGAAGCAAATATTCTCACTACCATTGACCCAGGTAAGGATGTGGATGGTTTTCATCCCGTTAATGTTGGGAAGATGGTTCTCGGTGAGCAGTGCTTTCTGCCCTGTACTCCACATGGTATTCTTGAGATGCTCACTAGGAGTGGGGTTGAAACCAGTGGTGCTGAAGTTGTAGTGATCGGAAGATCCAATATCGTTGGCAAGCCTATTGCGAATCTGATGCTTCAGAAACGTGATGGCGGGAATGCCACCATTACACTTTGTCATACCCGAACCAAAGATATGGCTGCCCATTGCAAGCGTGCAGATATTATTATTGCAGCAGTTGGTGTTCCGAAGATGGTGACTGCGGATATGGTAAAGGATGGTGCTGTGATTATCGATGTTGGTGTGAACCGTATCGGCAAGGCAAGCAACGGCAAGGCAATTCTTGCAGGTGATGTTGATTTTGACGCAGTAAAAGAAGTCGCATCCTATATCACTCCAGTTCCAGGTGGCGTAGGTCCGATGACCATCACCATGCTGATGAAAAACACAGTCCAGGCTGCCAAAATGGCCGCCAATCTTATATAAATTAATAAATAAAGATTTAAAGAACGAACGCATATATTTCCGGAGGAAAACGATGAGCAACAGTAAAGGTGGATGTACATCTTGCAACGATATTACCGGTGCTTCAACTAAAGATCTGCTGAGTCAGGATTTGGCAAAACAGGTACGAACTGCCTACGATCGTATTGAAGACCGTGGTGTTTCAGCCTGTCTGTTTGGCTCAGGTGGTACCTGCTGCCGTGTCTGTAATATGGGGCCCTGTCAGATTATTGATGGTGTTGAGCAGATGATAGGTATCTGTGGAGCAACAGCTTCTACCGTTGTTGCCAGAAACTTTGCTCGAACTGTTGCTGCTGGAACCGCAGCTCATACCGATCATGCCCGTGAGATGGTTATGGGGTTTATTGAGACCGCCAAAGGAAACACCCCTCATGAAATCCAGGATGTTGAGAAACTCCATGCGATGGCCGAGGTGTTCGGAATAGAGATTGAGGGTAGAGAGAAGAATGAGATAGCTCTTGAACTTGGTGAAAAAGCACTTTCTGAATTTGGGCAGCAGACCGGTACACTGTCCATGCTTAAACGTGCTCCTCAAAAGCAGCAGGATATCTGGAAAGAAAAGGGAGTTGAGCCCAGAGGTATTGATCGCGAGGTTGTTGAAACCATGCATCGTACCCATATGGGTGTTGATCAGGAATACAAAAATATCATGAAGCAGGCTGTGCGCTGTTCGCTTGCCGATGGCTGGGGAGCCTCCATGCTTTCCACCGAGCTCACAGATATTATGTTTGGTACACCGGTTCCGAGGCGTGCCATGATCGACCTTGGTGTTTTGAAGGAAGATGAAGTTAACGTGACAGTTCATGGACATGAGCCGCTTCTTGCTGAATCCCTTTGTATGGCAGCTGAAGACCCAGAGATTATGGCTCTTGCAAAAAAGGTCGGAGCAAAAGGAATTAATCTTGCCGGTGTCTGCTGTACAGGCAATGAAATTTTGATGCGTCGAGGGATTTCTGTTGCAGGATCCTTTATTAATCAGGAGATGGTACTTGCCACCGGTGCCGTTGAGGCAATGGTTGTTGATGTGCAGTGTGTTATGCAGTCGGTGGCTCAGGTTGTTAAGGGCAAGCATACCGATATTATCACCACCAATTATCGTGCAAAAATGCCCGATGCCATACATATGCAGTTTGAGGATTCTGACCCTCTTGGTTCTGCTAAGGCTATCCTTACGCATGCCATTAATAACTATAAAAAACGTGGCGAGTTTTATATTCCAAAAGATAAGAAATTTGATATTGTTGTCGGCTTCAGTCATGAAACCATTAACTATATGCTTGGCGGTCGTTTTCGTAAAAGTTATCGTCCACTGAATGATAATATTATCAATGGCCGTATTAAAGGGATTGGTGCTATCGTCGGTTGTGAGCATTACAAATATAGTGATGATGTCCACTTTAAGATTGCCGTTGAGCTCCTTAAGAATAATGTACTTATTCTCGCCACCGGTTGTGCTGCTCAGGCACTTGGCCGTCGCGGATTGATGAGACCGGAAGCCGCTGCAGAATACTGCGGAGCAGGTCTGGCCGAGGTCTGTGAGACCGTAGGAATGCCACCGGTTCTTCATGTGGGATCTTGTGTTGATAATAGCAGATTGCTTATTGCACTTACTGAAATGGTTAAAGAAGGTGGTCTTGGAGATGATATCTCAGAGCTTCCTGCGTGTGGTACTGCTCCGCTATGGATGAGTGAGAAGGCCGTAGCCATTGGCCAATACTTTGTAAGCTCCGGAGCCCATGTCATTTTTCAGAACCTTCCCGTAACCGGATCCAAGGAGATGAATGATTTTGTCACCGATGGCATGAAGGAAGAGTATGGCGCCTGCTGGGACTATGAAGAAGATCCTATTAAGCTTGCTCAAAAAATGATTAAAGCTATCGACGGTAAGCGCGACGCGCTTGGAATCAACAAAAAACAGGATCGTGTCCTCTTTGATATGGAGATGCGTCGTGATCTTGATGTTGGTGCAACAGGTCAGGGAATACCTGGAATGGGTTGTGGCCAGAAGCCGTAAGCTTTAACTGACACCACTATTTAAATTCGAGTAGTAGTTCTGGGTAATCAGGCTGCTATTAATGAGACAGGTTTTGGCAGAAGGAGTCTAGCCGATGAAGTCGGGCAGTAATCTAGAAACACTATTAAAGAAGGGGACATTCGTTGTAACAGGCGAACTCGGACCCCCAAAAAATGGAAATCCCGAGGTAGTACGCGAAAAAGCGCAGCTGCTGAAAGGAAATGTGGATGCGGTAAATATAACTGACTGTCAGACTGCGATTGTTCGTATGTCATCCATTGCCGCTGGACTTATTGCAAAAGATGAAGGACTGGAACCCGTTATCCAGATGACTTGCCGTGATCGTAACAGAATCGGTATGCAGTCTGATATACTTGGTGCTTCAGCTCTTGGCCTGAAAAATCTGCTCTGTCTTACAGGTGATCACCAGAAATTCGGTAATCATCCCGGTTCAAAAGGCGTGTTCGATATGGATTCCATTCAGATGCTTGGCATGATGAAGGGAATGCGTGACGATAAAGTTTTCCAGTGCGGGGAAGAAATTAAAAGCGATGAGCCTAAGCTGTTTTTAGGGGCTGCTGCTAATCCTTTTGCATATCCCTTCGAGTATCGCGCAGTTCGTCTTGGAAAAAAGGTTGCAGCCGGTGCTGATTTTGTTCAGACCCAAATTATTTATAATGTAGAAAGATTTCGTGAATTCATGAAAATGGTTCGTGATCTTGGTCTTCATGAAAAATGCTATATACTTGCCGGTGTGACTCCTCCCAAATCCTTGGGGATGGCGAATTACATGAAAAAATTCGTTCCCGGCATGGATGTCACCGATGACGTTATCCAGAGAATGAAGGATGCTAAGGATAAGCAGGATGAAGGCATTCAGATTTGTGCTGACATCATTAATGAGGTGAAAGATATTGAAGGTGTTGCCGGTATCCACTGCATGGCAATTGAGTGGGAAAGTGCTGTTCCTGAAATATTAACCAGGGCAGGGCTGCTACCACGTCCAGGTATTACCGAAACTGCTGTAGAAGAAGTAACGGAAGAAGTTAATGAAGAGATTACCGTTCAGTCCGTTGATACTGATGCAATACTTGATAAGGCAAAAGCTGAAGCTGCTAACATTATCGCAGCTGCGAAGGCTGAGGCCAAAACCCTTACGAAAAATGTAGGTACAACAGTTGCTGCAAGCAGTGTTGCCACCACAACGATAACCAATGACGCGCCACGGAGTGCGGATGATTCAGGAGAGCATGAAATGAATGAAAAAGAACGGATCATGGCACTCGATTCTGTGAATCTTGGTCTGGCCGCACTGAAAAAGGCTTATGGCTTAACCGATGACCAGTTTGAAGCCCTGTCAAGTTTTGCAGGTGCCCATGCTATTTTGAGGAAAGAACCTGAAGTTGATGCTGTCGCACCAGCAACCCCTGCTCCAGCAGTTGCTCCTGCTGCGGCACCTGCCGCGTCAGCTGTTGATGACTCTGCAAAGAAGGCAAAAGTTGCAGCAGAAGCTAAGACTAAAGCTGATGCAGAAGCCAAGGCTGTAAGTGACGCAAAGGTGAAGGCCGATGCGAATGCAAAACTTAAGGCCGATGCGGATGCAAAGGCAGCAGCAGAAGCTAAAACTGCAAATGAAGCAAAAGCCAAGGACGCAGCGGATGCAAAGGCAAAAGCTGATGCAGATGCTAAGGCTAACGAAGAAGCTGAAGCAAAAGCTAAGGAAGAGGCAACAGTTGCTACTCCTGCACCTGTTGCTGATACTGGAGTTGGCGCATTTGTTAAAGAAAGTACTACACTTGCAGATAGAGCAACAAAGATTGTACCCACAAGTTATGAGACCAAGTATTCAGGTGTTATTCGTCCTGTAAAGATGGGTAACGATGGAAATGAAAAAATGATTGGTGGCGCTGCCTCCATGCCATTCCAGCTGTTTGAGGGAGCTCATCCCAATAAGCCTCTTATCGCGATGGAAGTTTCCGATGTGAAACCTGATGATTGGCCAGAAACTGTTAGTCAGCACTTCAGTGATGTTTTTGATAATCCCGTTGCATGGGCTCAAAAATGTGTCAAAGTCTATGGCGCCGAAGCCATTGCGATAACACTTGGATCCACCGATCCTAATGGCCTGAACAGGTCAGCCGCAGAGGCAGCAAAAACTGCTGCGGATGTTATTGCTGCAGTTGATGTTCCTGTGATTGTTTGGGGGTGTGGTAATGCAGACAAAGACACCGAAACCTTAAGAGATATTACCTCTGTAATCGGTGATAAAAAAGTGTGTCTTGCCCCACTGGAAGACTCCAACTATAGAACAATTGGTGCCACAGCAATGGCCTTCCAGCATCCAATTGTAGCTGCATCTCCAATTGATGTTAACCTTGCAAAACAGTTGAATATTTTACTTGAGAACCTTGGTGTCTCACTCGATACTGTCCTGATGGATCCATCCGTTGGTTCGCTCGGATATGGTATCGAATATACCTATTCTGTAATGGAGCGTATTCGGATAGCAGCTCTTACCCAGAAGGATGAAAAACTACAGGTACCCATTATCTGTAACCTTGGCTGCGAAGTATGGAAAGCTAAGGAGACCAAGCTTCCAAGTGATGATATGATCGGTGATCAGGAAACCCGTGGCATTATGATGGAAGCAATCACCGCAAGTTGTATGCTTATGGCCGGTGGCGAAGTGATGATCATGCGTCACCCTAAAGCAATAGCGCTCACGAATGCTATGATCTCCGGTCTTATGGATTGATATTTTCGGCCCATTACATTTAAAACGAAAGAATCGTGTTTAATATAGCTATTACAGGAGTTTAAGATATGTCGAAAATAATTTGTTCAGCTGCAATTCGCGGTGCACAAAAAATTATAGATATGGCAGAAAGCAGCTATGAAGATGCTGTTAAGAAATTTGGGAAAGACAAGGAAGTCTCTTTTCCTAACACCGCCTATTACCTTCCCATTATCTACAGTATGCTTGGGGCAAAAGTTGAAAAACTTGGCGACATGAAAGATATCTTTCAGGAATGCCGTGGTCTTATGCCTCCTGTTGTTACAGGTGATATCTGGCTTCCCTATCTTGCTCCTGCACTAGATGCTGGAATGGCTACATTTTTTGCTGAAGAAATGTATGAATCAATCAGGTATCTGAATGAACCCAACTTGTATACTGCCACGGAAGATCCCACCGCAGATAATTTTTGGCTCGGTGCTGCCGATGATGTAATTTTCCGTAAGCGTGGTGTTGAGTTTGTTGATGGCTCTGCACCCGGTTTTGCCGCAATCCTTGGTTCTCCTAAAGATCCTGCAATGGCTGCCAAAATAGCGTTGGAACTTCAGGAAAAAAATCTCTATATCTTTATGCATGACCAGACCGACGGTATTAGCCTTCCCGATCAGCTCTTGAAAGAGAAGCAGCAGGTAGGATGGGGAACACGCCTTGTGCCATTTGGTCGTGAATATACTACGGCTGTTTTCGCAATTGGTTTTGCCTGTCGTGTAGCGCTCGCCTTTGGTGGCGTGAAGCCTGGCGATTACGCTGGAAACCTCAAGTACAACAAAGATCGTACCTTCGCCTTTGTAATGGCGTTTGGTGAGGTAAGTGATGAATGGTATGCGAACGCTGCAGGCGCCATTAACTGGGGATTCCCAACTATTTCCGATTATGATATCCCTGAGATTCTTCCCACCGGTGTCTGTACCTACGAGCATGTTGTTTCCAATGTTCCCCATGATGAAATTGTCCAGAAGGCGATTGAAGTTCGTGGACTCAAAGTAAACGTAACTAAAATTGACATTCCAATGTCCTTTGGCCCTGCCTTTGAGGGAGAGCGTGTTCGTAAGGACGATCTCTTTATGGAATGTGGCGGTGGTCGAACTCCTGGTGTTGAAGTGCTTATCTCCAAGGAGATGGATGAGATCGAAGATGGTCTTGTTACTCTTGATGGTATTGATATTTCTGATCTTGAACGTGGACAGAATGTGCCGCTTGGAATTCTTGTAGAGGTTGCAGGACGTGAAATGCAATCAGATTTTGAGCCTATCCTTGAACGTCAGTTCCATCATCTGATGAACTACATTCAGGGCATTATGCATATGGGCCAGCGTAATATCATGTGGCTTCGAATTGGTACTGCAGCTGTTGAAAAGGGCTTTTCATTCAAACATCTTGGAACAGTTCTTCATGGAAAACTGCATCAGGAATTTGGTGCCATTGTTGATAAAATTCAGGTGAAGCTTTTCACCACTGAAGAAGGTGTGAAGATGGTTTCAAACCTTGCCAGTGCCGTTTATACCGAGCGTGATTTGCGGCTCGGTGCAATGACCGATGAAACAGAGGATGTATTCTACTCCTGTACTCTGTGTCAGTCCTTTGCTCCTAGTCATGTCTGTGTAATTACTCCCGAACGAATTGGAATGTGCGGTGCTTATAACTGGCTTGACGGTAAGGCTTCCTTTAATATTAACCCCACCGGTCCTAATCAGCCAATTGAGAAGGGTGAGTGTACCGATGAAGATAACGGTTACTACACCGGGATTAACGAATTTGTTAATCAGGCCTCACGTGGAGCCGTTCCTGAGGTAAGTTGTTACTCTCTTATGAATAACCCGATGACTGCCTGTGGTTGTTTTGAAGCTATTGCCGCCATGCTCCCAACCTGTAATGGCATTATGGTAGTTAATCGTGACTTCCTTGGTATGACCCCATCCGGAATGAAGTTTACTTCGCTTGCCGGAATGGCTGGTGGTGGTATGCAGACTCCAGGATTTATGGGTGTTAGTAAGCATTATATGACCTCTAAAAAGCTTTTTAAGGCTGAGGGAGGACTCAAACGAGTTGTCTGGCTGCCGAAAATGCTTAAAGAAGAAATTGCCGAGAAGCTTAAAGACGTTTGTGCCGATATCGGAATGCCAGAACTCTTTGATATGATCGCCACTGAAGAGCAGGGAACCACAGAGGAAGAGATTTATGAATTCCTTAAAGAAAAAGGCCATCCAGCATTAGAAATGGAAACTGCTGTTTAGACTATTTGCCTTACTGCTAAAACGAATAATACGAATTACTTATTACATTATACATACATCCAATTGTATAGATAACTGGAGGAATTACCATGGCCTTAACCGGTATTCAAATTCTTAAGATGCTGCCCAAGAAAAATTGTGGCGAATGTAGCATCCCTACCTGCCTTGCCTTTGCTATGAAAGTAGCGGCGGGCCAGGTTGAAATTGATGAATGTCCTTATGTTTCCGATGAGACCAAGGAGACCATTAGTGAGGCTTCCGCGCCTCCTATTCGTACAATTAAGGTCGGATCAGGTGATTCCAGCTTCGTTGCTGGCGGCGAGACCTGCATGTACCGCCATGATAAGCGATTTGAAAATCAGACTGGTATTGCGGTTCTTGTGACAACCGAGATGAGTGATGCTGATGCCGATGGTCGTATTGAACGCTTTAACAAATTTGAGTATGAGCGTGTTGGTGTTATCATGCGGGCTGATCTCATTGCTGTTAAGGATTCTAAAAACGATGAGGCATCCTTTGTAGCGCTTACCCAGAAGGTCCTCGATGGTTCTGCTCGTGCTGCCCTTATCCTTATGAGTGATTCCGTAGCAAGTCTTGAAGCCGCGGCTAAGCTCTGCGGTGATAGAGTACCCATTCTCTATGGTGCTACACTTGATAATGCAGACGATATGGCGAAACTTGGTGAATCCATCAAGGCTCCTGTTGGCGTGAAAGCAACAAATCTTGATAACTGCGTTGAGATTGCAGAAAAACTTACCGCTGCTGGCCTGAAAGATATGGTCATCGATACAGGCGGTAGAACTCTTCGTGCCGCATTTGAAGATAATGTGGTAGCAAGACGTTCTGCTGTAACAGCCAAGTTTAAACCTCTTGGTTTCCCAACCATTACCTTTCCGTGTGAGATCACCGATGATCCAATGCTGGAAGCCATGGTTGCGTCGGTTCTTATCGCAAAATATGCTGGTATTATTGTCCTTGGCGATCTTCAGGGTGACCTGATTTTCCCACTGTTCCTAGAACGGATGAATCTCTTTACCGATCCTCAGCGTCCAATGGTTGTTGCCGAGGATATCTATCCTCTTACCGGGCCGGATGAAAATTCTCCAGTTGTTATTACCTGTAACTTCTCGCTCACCTATTTTATTGTATCTGGTGAGATTGAAGGATCGAAGGTTCCAACCTGGTTGCTTATTAAAGATACTGAAGGACTCTCAGTTCTTACTGCATGGGCTGCCGGCAAGTTTGGTGCAGATCTTATTGCCCAGTTTGTTAAAAAAGGTGGAATTGAAGACAAGGTTAAGCATCGCGATATTATTATTCCTGGATACCTTGCATCGCTTAAAGGTGAGCTTGAAGAAGAGCTGCCCGATTGGAATATTATTATTGGACCACGTGAAGCCGGTCATCTCCCAGTATTTCTTAAAGAATGGAAACCTTCTAAGTAAAAGCAATTCATGAGCACAGTAACACTGAACATTAATGGCAATGAAATAGTTGCAGAAGAAGGTCTGACCATACTTGATGTCGCGAAACGATCGGACATACGTATACCGACTCTCTGTTATGTAAAGGATAAGCCTACGGATAACCCATGTAATATATGTGTGGTTGAAGTAGAAGGGCGGGAGGGGCTTGTTCGCTCCTGCGAGACGCTTGCCCTTAATGGAATGTCTATCCAGACGGAAACCGATACTATTATCGCCCACAGACAGGAACGACTTGCAATCATTTCCGAGACTCATTTCGGAGATTGTAAGGCGCCTTGTAATCTTACCTGTCCCGGTCAGATAAATGTACAGGGCTATATTGCTCATGTTGCCCGTGGCGAATACGAAGAAGCGCTGCGGGTTGTTATGGAACGTAACCCCGTACCATTCTCAGTTGGTCGTGTCTGCCCCCGTTTCTGTGAGACCAGATGTCGTCGTCTTCTTATTGACGAACCCGTCTCTATCAATCATCTGAAACGCTTTGTTGCAGACTGGTGCATGACCCATGAAATTGATCTGAAAATTTCTAAGGATAAACCGACCGGAAAACGAATAGCCGTTATTGGTGGCGGCCCAGCCGGGCTTACTGCCGCATGGTTCCTGACCCTTAAGGGACATGAGGTTACTATTTTTGAGGCGGCTCCAAAACTTGGTGGTGCACTCCGCTATGGGTTCCCTGATTATAAGATACCCAAGGAAATCGTTGACTACGAAGTAAATACTATTCTTCGTATGGGCATTAATATTCGTCTATCCCAGAGGTGGGGGAAGGATTTTACTCTCCAGGACCTGAAAGATATGGGATTTGATGCCACCTTTATTGGTATAGGCACAACCGTTGATGTTCCCTTTGATGTTCCCTGCACCGATAAAGAAAATGTTTACACTGCAGTAGATTTCCTTCGTATGATTAATGAAGGAAGAAAGCTTGAACTCGGTAGAAAGGCAGCCGTTATTGGCGGAAATAATATTGCAATGGAAGTCGCCCGCTCACTTTTGAGAGAAGGAGTTGAACAGGTAACAATTGTTTATCCCCGAGCACGACTTGAAATGCCCGCGAATCAACGTAATGTTAAAGAAGCCCAGAAGGAAGGTGTTCAATTTCTTCTGATGGCCTCTCCCTCCGGTCTCTGTGCCGTTCCCGATGATAATACCAGATTGAAGCTTGATTTGATCAGAATGAAACTTGGAGAACCTGATAAGAAAGGAAAACGTGATATTCTTCCCATTCCAGGTTCCACCAATTCACTGAGTGTTGATACAGTTATCTCCTCTCTTGGCCAAATGGCCGTAAATGGGACCATGGCTGGTGGCGAACTTGAAGAGCAGTTGAAAATGAAAGCTGGTGGGATTTTTTACGCCAATCCAAGGAGTTCAGAGACTAGTGTTAAAGGTGTCTTCGCAGGCGGTGACGCGGCCACTGGTACTAAATCTGTTATTCAGGCAGTTGTTTCTGCGCGACGTGCAGCAAACAATATTAACGCCTACATTATGGATTGCGAAAAGGATCCTGCGGATAATCGGTTTAACTTTAGCCGTGGAAAATCCTTCGATGATGTTTCCTTGAAGAACTTTGATGAAATTGGAATCAATCTTCGAGAGAAAATGCCTGAACGTCCTCCTGAAGTTTCTACTCAGGATTATGATGAGGTAAAACTCGGATTTACAGAGAAAATGGCTAAGCGTGAAGCCGAGCGCTGTCTGAAGTGCGGATGTACAGCATTTGAACGTTGTGATCTCAAACGTCTCGATATTGAATTAAATATTAATATCAATAAAACAGGCATGGGTAAAGAACCCGTTTATCCCATCGATACAAGTCATCGCGCTATTACCGTTGATCCCAATAAATGTGTATTTTGTGGCCGCTGTGAAAGATCATGTGAATATGATGCCCTTGAAGTAAGAGCTGATTCAGTTGATGAGAAAGGGCGTCCTGTAGGGCTTGTCATTGATTTTAAGGAAAATTGCGTATCATGTGGTAAGTGTGTCGAAAACTGTTCCACCGGAGCGTTAAATAAAAGCAATCGAATCGTTCCCATTCAGTCTGAAGAGGTTCGTGAAGTCAAGACAACCTGTCCCTATTGCGGAACAGGCTGTCAAATGATCCTGAAGGTTAAGGGACATACTTTGATGGAGATTACAGCTGACCCGCTAGTTGGCCCTAATTATGGTGATCTCTGTGTAAAAGGGCGATTTGGCCATAATTTTATTCAGCACCCGGACCGCCTCAAAACACCATTGATCAGACGGCAGAAAGGAATGCCGCTTGAACCAGTAAAATGGGATGAGGCACTGGATTTTATGGCGCAATCATTTTCCCGTATAGTAGGTGAAAAGGGCCCGCATGCACTCGCTGGACTTTCTTCAGCACGATGTACAACAGAAGAAAATTATGCTTTTCAAAAATTTTTCCGAGCAGGTATAGGGACAAATAATATAGACCACTGTGCCAGATACTGACACAGCCCAACGGTGACCGGTCTGGTCACAGTACTTGGTTCAGGCGCAATGACAAACACCATCAATGGTATACTTGATAGTGATGTTATGCTGGTGATAGGATCCAATACCACGGAAACCCATCCGATTATTGGCCTTCGAATGCTTGCAGCCGTCAAGAATGGCTCAAAGCTGATCGTTGCAGATCCTCGTCGTATAAAACTCTGTGATTCTGCAGAGAGTTGGATGCAGCAAAGGCCTGGAACAGATGGAGCTCTGATCAATGCGCTCTGTCATGTTATCCTTCGTGATGGTCTCGAAGATAAGGATTATATTGCAGAACGTGCAGAAAATTTTGAAGTTTTTAAAGCGTCGGTTAAAGATTGTACTCCAAAATGGGCTGAAGAAATAACAAACGTTCCAGCATCAATTATTGAAGAAGTTGCTCATACCTTTGCCAAGGGTGAGAGAGCTGGTATTTATTATACCATGGGAATAACCCAGCACACTTCAGGAACTGACAATGTCTGTTCCTTAGCCAATCTTGCTATTATTACTGGGAATCTCGGTAAGGATGGTGCCGGACTGAATCCGCTTCGTGGCCAGAACAATGTTCAGGGCGCCAGTGATATGGGGTGTAATCCATCCTTTTTTCCCGGGTATCAGAAATGTACCGATGAGACTGCCCGCGCTAAATTCTCTGATTTATGGGATTTTCCCATGACGGAGAAGCCAGGACTTATGGCAACTGAGATGGGTGATGCCATGACGGATGGTACGATTGCTGGTTTATGGATTATGGGGGAAAACCCTGTCTTAAGTGATCCCAATTCTTCCCATGCCAAAAAAGCCTTTGAAAAACTCGATTGCCTTGTTGTTCAGGATATCTTCCTCACTGAAACAGCAGAGATAGCTGATGTTGTTCTTCCTGCGGCATCTTTTGCAGAGAAGGATGGTACCTTTGCTAATACCGAAAGAAAAGTTCAGCGAGTACGTCGTGCTGTACCGCCTCCAGGTGATGCACGGGATGATCTCTCCATTATCAATATGGTGAGTAATAGAATGCTTGGTAACAGAAACGGCAGACATCAGGGTACAATCGATCCTGTTTTTCATGCCGTACCTCCGTTTGCATCTGAAATATTTGATGAAATATGCACCTGCTGGGATGCGATGGCCGGATTAAGCTATGAACGAATAGAAAATGAATCTCTGGCCTGGCCCTGTCCTGAAAAAGATCATCCTGGTACTCCAGTACTCCATAAAGGCGTATTCCCCAGGGGAAAAGCATGGCTTTCCGCTATTACCTGGAATGGCCCTGCAGAAACCCCAGATGCAGAATACCCTCTTGTCTTAACAACCGGAAGGGTACTCTACCAGTACCATACCGGTACCATGACAAGACGCTCTGATATTTTAGAAGGCGCAGCGCCTGCGGCCTACGTTGAAATGAATCCTGCAGATGCCAAAGAGCTGAAGCTTGCAGATAAAGAGATGGTTAGCGCTTCCTCACGTAGAGGGAATATAGAGCTTGCCGTTCGAATTACTGACAGGGTTAATAAAGGACTAGTTTTTATCCCTTTTCACTACAAGGAAGCATCTGCAAACCTGTTGACAAACGATGCTCTTGACCCGCACTGTAAAATACCGGAAGCAAAGGTTTGTGCTATTAAGATAGAGAAGCTTTAACGATTGATAAATGTATTTTCCGCAGGTGTTATTCTGCGTTCTGTTCATAGAATTAAAATCACAAAAATATTAGCCCGGAGATTCTGATGGGAAAAGCAATTACACAGAGAGAAGGAGCGGTAATGATACTTGGTGGTGGAATCGCCGGTATCCAGGCTGCTCTTGATATGACCGAACTTGGTTATTATGTCTATCTGGTTGAAAAAGCGCCAGCTGTTGGTGGTGTTATGGCCCAGCTGGACAAGACCTTTCCGACCAATGATTGTTCACTCTGAATCCTGGCGCCAAAGCTGGTAGAGGCCGGTCGGTCTCCAAACATTGAAATGGTCACCAATGCTGATTTTATCGCGTTGGAGGGAAAAGTAGGTGATTTCACCGCAAAACTGAATATTCGTCCACGTTATATCGATGCTGATGCCTGTACAGCCTGTGGTTTATGTACTCAGTACTGTCCAAAACATCATGTGGATCCATATAATGAAGGACTGGCTATTACCCGTCCCATCCATATTGATTATGCTCAGGCAGTTCCTGCCACCTATTATATCGATCCATCATCCTGTATGTATCTACAACATGATACCTGTCAGATTTGCGTTCCTGTCTGCCAGAGTCATGCAATTAATTTTAATCAAAAGCCTGAAGCCCGTGATTTGAAAGTAGGGGCTGTAATTCTTTCTCCCGGTTTTGGAAAAATTGCTCCAGAAACACTTGAAAAATTCAGTTACGGAAAACATCCCGATATAGTCACCGCATACGAATATGAGCGGATGACCACAGCTTCAGGTCCGTTTCTTGGTGAGATTAAATGTTTTTCCGATGGACGTCATCCAAAATCAATGGCGTTTATTCAATGCGTTGGTTCAAGGGACCTCGGGTGTGACAACGGCTACTGTTCTTCGGTCTGCTGTATGTATGCGATAAAGGAAGCACTCGTAACCAAAGAGCATGATCCTGAAGTTGATATTACCATTTATTATATGGATATCCGTACCCAGGGGAAAGATTTTGATGCAGCGCGTGAGCGTGCAGAGGCGATCGGCATTAAATTTGTTCGTGCAAAGGTAGCCGACGTTACTCCATGGGATAATCATTTAAAACTTACCTACTCCACACTTGATGGACAACATAAGTTTGATTCCCATGATATGGTTGTACTTTCCGTTGGTCTTGAATCTCCAAAAGATGCTCAAGGTATTGCTGATATTACCAAAATTGAACTTAATAAGTATGATTTTTGTAAGACAGAATCATTTGCACCGCTGCAGTCATCCGAAGAAGGTATCATTGTTGCCGGTGCCTTTCAGGGGCCAAAAGATATCCCCGAATCGGCTACTCAAGCCTCCGGTGCCGCAGCTCTTGCTGCGAGTATTTTAAAGAAACAGAGAGGAAAGGGGACTGTCAATAAAGAGTATCCCGATGAACTCGCAGTAACCGAAGATGATGAAGTACGTATAGGCGTTTTTGTCTGTCATTGTGGCATCAATATCAGTTCTGTTGTTGATTGCCAAGATGTCGCCGACAATGCCGGTAAAATGGATAATGTTACCTATTATACTGAAAATATGTACTCCTGCTCTCAGGATGCTCAAGAACAGATCAAACAGACGATTAAGGATAAAAAGCTAAACCGGGTTGTTATCGCAGCTTGCTCCCCAAGAACTCATGAACCGCTCTTTCAGGAAACTCTGAAGGATGCCGGATTGAATAGAAACCTTTTTGAGATGGTAAATATCAGGGACCACTGTTCCTGGGTACATGCCAATGAACCGGAAGCTGCCACCCAGAAATCCAAAGATCTTGTTCGTATGGCTGTTTCCAAAGCGGCTCATATTCAACCCCTTCCAGAGCAGACCGTTCCCGTAAATCCAAAAGCCCTAGTCCTTGGTGGTGGTGTTGCCGGAATGACTGCAGCACTTTCACTTGCCGATCAGGGGTTTGAATCGGTTCTGGTTGAGAAATCATCATCAATAGGCGGTAATTTAAAGAATTTGAAGGCTACTCTTGCAGGCGATACGGTTGGAACATTTTTGAAAAGCCTAAGCGCACAGGTAACGAAATCTTCTAAGATCACCGTGCTAACGGATGCAGCCCTTGCTCAGACTGCTGGATTTATTGGTAACTTTAGCTCTGTAATCGAGAGTGGAAAAACCAAACTGAAGAAAGAAACCCCGTATGATCATGGCGTTATTGTAGTTGCAACCGGAGGACATGAGCATCGTCCCGATTTATATCAGCTTGGCAAATCAAAAAAGGTTGTGACTCAGCAGGAACTTGAAACTAAACTTGCTGGACGTGCCAAGAACCGTGCTCCGAACTCTATTGTTATGATTCAATGTGCCGGATCCCGCGGTGAAGATCTGAACTACTGTTCCAAGGTCTGCTGTAATCATGCAATGAAGAACGTTCTTAAAATCAAAGAACTAAATCCCGATTCTCAGGTCATTGTTCTTTATCGTGATATCCGTACCTATGGTTTTGCTGAAGATGCATATCTTGAGGCGAGAAAACAAGGAGTTGTTTTTATACCTTATGAAGTTGATCACAGACCGGTTGTCAGCAAAAAGGGAACAAGCGTTCAGGTAGACTTTTTTGATTCGATCATGCAGGAAGAGATGACTATAACTCCTGATCTGGTTGCTCTTTCCGTTGGAATTGTTCCGGATGGAACCGATGAACTGTCCAAAATGCTTAAACTGCCAATCAATTCAAACGGTTTCTTTCTGGAAGCCCATGTGAAGCTTCGTCCGGTTGAAGCAGCAGTCGATGGTATTTATATTTGTGGACTTGCTCATGCTCCTAAGCCCGTTGAAGAAACCATCGTCCAGGCTCAGGCTGCAGCTGCTAAGGCAGCTATTCCACTTGTTAAAGGATTTGTCAGCGTCGATCCTATTGTTTCTAGCGTTGATCAGGATGATTGTATCGGTTGTGGAATATGTACCAGCCTCTGTCCATATGGCGCAATAATTATGGAAAAAGTTGGCAAGAAGCGTAAGGCAAAGACTGTTTCAGCTTCCTGTAAGGCATGTGGAATTTGTGCATCTCATTGTCCAACCTTTGCAATCTCAATGGGTGGCTTTACCAATGAACAGCTGACATCACAGATTGAAGCTTTTGGTAATAGGGTCACTGAAGAAAAAGTAGAAGCTTAATTCTAAACTTATATTGTAGTAAAAGAGTACTATACGGAGAATAAGACATGTCCGATAATTCATTCAACCCAAAAATTCTTGGGTTTCTCTGCAACTGGTGTTGTTATGCAGCAGCGGATGCAGCCGGGGTATCCCGTTTTCAGTACCCGCCAAATCTGCGAACTGTACGTGTAATGTGTACAGGACGGGTGGATCCCTCATTTGTGCTAAAAGGATTTCTTGAAGGTGCTGATGCCATATTTACCGGCGGCTGACAACTTGGCGAATGCCATTACCAGGTTGGTAATTATGATGCGATGGGCGTGGATGCACTGGTTAAAAAAGTGTTAAGAGATGTTGGTATAAACGAGGAACGTTTCAGTCTTCAGTGGGCTTCCGCTGCTGAAGCACCTCTGTTTGTAAAGCATATAACTGATTTTACGGCACAGATAAAAGATCTTGGCCCAATTGGTGAAGCTGAAGGTCTCTCTAAGGAAGAAGTACAGGAACGTATTCAAAAAGCACTTGATGCTGTTTCGAGCCAGAAAGTTCGTATAAGTTTTGGCAATGCTTCTAAAGCCGTTCGTAAGGATGGCATCTGGACAGCTGAACACATTAATGGGATAATCAACACAAAGATGGAAAAATCACTGGCTTCGCTTAGCAAGTAGATTGTATTTTAGAATATTCTCTAAAAGCTCCGTGTCTCAATATGAGATATGGGGCTTTTTTGGTTTATAGCCAATGACTAGTTAATCGATGGCCAATTTGTTTTTAGGGGGTAATCCCTTGAGTTTTTGCCTGTAGATATAGAAAATTGTAAGCCACTCCATGGGAGCGGCAAACTGCACTGCAACACAGCACGGCGTATGACGAACAACGCTGGCAACAAGGCTTTCTATCCGTATATTACTGGTATCACCTTTGAGTTTAATGGTGACACTGTACTTCTCGCCCAATGGCAAGTTATCTTCAATCTCTATTAAGGCACCACTCGCACTGAGATTAACAATCTTTCCTTTATAGTGAGCCTGCCTCTTATCTGAAAGTATCACCTCAGTCTGAAAGTTCAGTCGAGTAGTCTCACGATTTTCGATTTTAGGGGTCATAGTTTTTTTATACCAGTCATTATTACAATAAATCTCCTTCAACTCTAAGAATACAGTACAAGATATCTTTTTCCAATAGTGAGAATGACTAAAGAGTACTTTTTTTCTGAAGTTTTTTGCAGGACAAAACGATTTAATAAGATTCCATTCAGCTGGTGAAGGATTATGGATGATCCTATTACCGCCTCATTTTTTCATGAATGCCATGGAGGGCTTCCCATGCAAATCGCAGAATCTGCTATTCAATTCTGTTCTCAACGATCGTTTATCGAAAATATACCTCTCAAGAATCCCTTATATGGACGGCTAGTGATGATAATCGTACCAGTGTCACTGGTGATCCGGTTTCTGGCCCCCAAATGGACATTCAAAAACTGAGTGCACATTCCCTTGTAAATCCACAAAAGTAACCCTTTCAGAGCAGGCTATCAGTCGTCGCTCAGTCAGCTTCGTTGAAGAACCAGTTGCTGAAGACAAGGAGCTGATGAATATTATGATGGCCAGGAAAATCAGATTTCCTTTTTAAAGCCAGGTCGTAGTTTTCTTGCACTCGACAGGAATAAGGATGGAACGATTAATGACGGCTTTGAGCTTTTTGGGCCTCTGTCTAGTAATCATTTATGATAAATTACGCGTCTGGACCAGGGCTGCTGATGGAAATAATACTCTTTTCGCCCTCGGTGAAAAAAGTGTTGGGGCTATTTCTCTAGGCTCAGCATCAACCATGTTTTCAATAAACAACACTCAGAATGATCCTCTCGGTGAGGTGTAGTAAACGGGGGGGGGGAAGAAAAATGTGGTACAGGGACGGTGCAACAGGTTAATCTTGTGGCCTGAATTACTATCTTGCCTGTATTGATATACGTTTTCTTTTTCTTAGGAGATCGATGTAGTATCCGTTAATCTTTCCTATAAGGTTGTGTGTCTCCTGATAGGGGGCAGGGCGACCTTTTTTTAATGCACTATGATATTCGCCTGCATTCCATGCCGATAGCACTAACTCCAGCTTTCCATTAAACTTGTAATTATATTTAGAAATAAGATAGCAGGTCAGAAGTATATTTACTGCCGGATCAAAGAGATCTTCTTCCTCCAGGTGACTGAGTTTTCGTGGATTAATATAACGAAACGAATAGTTCAGCTGAGCGAGCTCTTTTGCGGCCTGTTTACCGGTTGAATACATTATTTGTCCAAGTCCCTTTGCTCCTTTTGGGGAGATGGCAGTAGGTTTCACGCTTGATTCTGCAATAATCAGCGCCCGGATAAAGTCCGGACTCACCTTGTGGTTTTTCTTAAAGAATGTGAACTGTGAAAAATAATCAATATAGCTGTTATAGGGCGAAAGCCTCCTCAGTGTCTGATAGCTCACCTCCGCATTTTTATAGCGGTTCAGGCTTGTTTTAAGCTGAGCCGCATTCAGTGGTTCACAATTATTGATGAGTGTAAATACAACATACAGCAGCAGGCTAAAAAGACGTAAGCTGTGCATCTAGTTTTTAAAAAGCGGAAGGTTTTTACGATTAAAGAAATGGGATATGGTCTGATATAGCATAAAGGGGTCTTTGGATCCGGTGGTTTCACGAATGGAATGCATTGCAAGACTTGGTACACCTATATCAACTGTTTGGACACCAAGCTTTGTTGCCGCAATGGGACCAATGGTTGATCCGCAGGCTAAGTCATTGTTCATAACAAATGATTGAACAGGGATATCTATCTCACTGCAAAGAAATTTATACAGAGCAGCAGACTTACTTGTGGTTGCATATCGTTGATTGGAGTTATATTTAATGACCGGTCCCTGATTCAGTTGTGGGAGATGTTGCGGGTCATGTTTCTCTTGAAAATTGGGGTGGGCCGCATGAGCATTGTCAAGTGACAGAAAATATGAGTAGTTCATTTGTCTGCTGAAAAGATCATCCCACTTCAGCAAACGTTTGAGTACGGAAAAAAGAAATGTTCCCTGTGCACCGGCAACGGAGGCCGAACCAATCTCTTCATGGTTGCTGCAGAGAAAAAGACAGTTTCCCTTATTCTTTTTCTGTAAAAGTGCCTGCATGCTCACAAAGCAACTTACCAGGTTGTCGAGACGAGATGCTGCGATGAAATCATTGTTAAGCCCTACAAATGCGGGTTTCTGGGTATCATAACAGAAGAGGTCGTAGTCTAGTACCCTATCAATTGCCAGATCTGGGTATTCATCCTGAAGCTGTTTTGAAAGAATATCCTCAAACGAGATCTCATTGTCAACAGACTGAAACAGTAAGGGATAGAGTTGCTTCTGTTTTTCAACGGTGTGGTCTTTATTGGCAGTTCTGTCGAGATGGATGGCAACACTTGGGATGATGGCCATCGCTCTTTTGAAGTCGATGCTACGGGTGAGAAGAGTGTTCTTACCACTCAGTAAGCTTACACGGCCGGCTATGCCAAGATCGCGGTCAAACCATGTGGTGAGCAGAGGGCCTCCATAGACTTCAACACAGAGTTGATTCAGTGAGTTGGCACCTCGAAGGGGATTTGGCTTTATCTGCAGCGAAGGGCTATCACTATGAGCACCTGTCATTTTCCATGGGACGCTTCTATAGTCACGTGCGGCAGTTTTGAAAGCAATGATAGAACCATCATCGCGAAGACAATAGTATCCGCTGTTATCATTAATCTTCCACTCTTCGGATTCGCAGAGGAGTTGAAAACCAGCTTTTTTTAACTGAAGACTGATATGTTCTACGGTTTGAAAAGGTGTGCTGCAGTGTTTCAGGAAATCGAAAAACAGATGATTAAATTGTTTCTGGTTCATGGCTTATGTCGTTGGTGGATAGGGGGAATGTTATATGGCAAGGGCGGCAATGGCCTGGTAGGCTGACGCCATTGTACGACGGCTATAATCGGGGGTTTGTGGAGAGTTAGTCTGTTCTTTGGAGACCTTTTCTTTTGGTGATTCAGTCTCAGGCGTTTGCTCACCTGAAGGGGAAGAAGAAGCCTTTTTTTTGTTAGAGAGACTATTTAAATCCTGAATTTCCTTCATCGCCTGGGCTTCTTTTGCATTTGCCTGAGCTGCAATACCTCTATCTGCCCCGGAAGGATTCGCAGGTGCCAGTGCCGCTCGTTGAATGATACGCATTTTCTGGGCGGTAGCTTCAGGCGTTTTTTCCTTTGAAACATCTATGGGGACTGATCCACTTTCGGCATATCGTTTTCCATTGGGTCCGGTTGTGAAGGAAAACGATGCTCCCCCTGCAGCATATTGGCCAGCTGCTGAAAGGTGTGCCTGTTCATGGGCCCGTACTTCTGTGTCACGTCTTTGTAACTCTGTGATAAGCTGCAACTCTTCTTCGCTAAGATTTTGCTGTCCAGCCGGGGCTTTTTTCGTGCTGGATTCAGCAGACTCGTCACCTTTTTTAGCAGGACTATTTTGAGATGAGGTGGCGCTTTCCTGTGAGAGTTGTCTGCCTTTGCCTGAGAGAGCAACGGGATCATCCGGTGAGGACTGCTTTTTTTCTGATTCAGTACCCTGGGCGGAAGTACTCCGATTGTTTTGGGTTTGAGAATAAATCTGCGAACTGTATGAAGGTGAGACAGTTTGCATCATAAACTTCAACTCCTGAAAAATAAGAGTTTGGGGAAATCCCTGTGGTTAATAATAGTATATCGTATATTTGTAGTGTACCTCTATCTGCTTTATAAATCAAATAAGGCGGCAATGAAATAAGGGCTTACTGGTATTTTTCCTTGAGATCGTACAGGATGTCAAGATATGTATCTCCCCGTTTAAGCGTCGAACCGCCAGATTCCATTTCGGAAATAAGCATGCTAATGAGGGGCTTGAGTGCAATGCCGTGACGATTATTATTTTGAATATTGGCCTCGTCTACAAGACGTATTGCATAGTAGGTGACTACCATTCTTGATTTGGAATCACGTCTGAAAAGATAGAGTCTTCCTCCCATGGTATTGAGAAAAAAACAGGCGTATTCATACAGGGCGTCATGGTCAATATTTGCTGCATAGGGAACAGTACTGCACTCTGGGGTAGTGATAAGTGAAAAGTAATCGGCCAGAATTTTTTCCACACTTTCCTTTTCATGGTCAAGTATTCCTTTCAACATCAGAATATTGTCTTTACCGGAAACTCTGAAAAAATGAGCGGTGTTCTTTAAAATCGTATAGAGATCGTCGGATTCGCGGGTGACCTGTGGGGGATTTGAGAGTAATTTCTCAATAAGAGCAGTGAAATGTTCTTTACCGCTGCTGCTTAATTGAAAACTCTCCATATAGGATCGAGTGTCAAGTTGCTTGTAAAATTGATCGATACCAAGAGCTGGCGCATCACAGATCGATTCTATTTTTGGGGTTACCTTAACCGCAGGTTTGGGGGGAGAGGGGGCCTGCATAGGCTCAACTATAGTATCTGTGGCAGGAACGATACCTTTCTGCTTCATAGCATCTTCCGCTACAGTTGACTCAGCAGTGAGGTCGATTGATTCCTCACCAGAAACAGCTTTAACTGGTGGAATAGGGGGTGCTATGGCAGGTTTTGCCTCTTTGTCACTACTTGCCACCATTTCGTTCGCAGGAGGCATTGTCTCAGATACCGGCGGTTTGACCTGCCTGGAACCTGAATAGAAATAAAAACCTATGCCAACAATGGTAACAAGTAACAGAACAACCAGGATTGCAGGTAAAAGGTTTGATTTTTTAGCGGCAGTTTCAGTGCTGTCCTGTTTTTTTTCTTCAGATGGATCCATATAAAATGCCAATTATGAGTAAAGTTTATATTTAATTTTACTCGCTAATATACCGTAGCTTCTTCTGAAAGTCACCATCAAAGGCATCTGTTTGAATACCATTATTTTTCGGTTACAGTTTAGTTTTCCACTTGACTCATATCAGCTAAAGCACTATTGTTCCCGACAATTTAGTAGAAGTTAAGCGATCCCCGAAATGGGGAATATTTTAATACAATTTTGTACGGAGGTAACACAATGACAATTTTCGTAACAGGTCACTCTAATCCAGATACCGATTCAGTTACAGCAGCTATTGGTCTTGCTGCTCTTTTGAATGCACAGGGCCAGGACGCTAAAGCCTGTATGCAGTCTTCTCTTGAGAAGCTTAATCCTGAGTCAACAGTTGTTCTTGAGAAGTTTGGTCTTGCAGCTCCAGAAGAGATGATGGATGTTGCTGGTAAAACAGTTGCTCTTGTAGATTTTAGTGATATTGGTCAGGCTCCTGCCGGCATCACCGATGCTGAAGTTGTAACCATCGTTGATCATCACAAAGTTGGTGATGTGACCACGAACAATCCTATCCTGGTTCGTATTGAACCTGTAGGTTGTACCGGTACCGTATTGAACAAAATGTTCAAAGATGCTGGTGTTGCAGTTCCTAAGGATGTTGCTGGCGGAATGCTTTCAGCTATTCTTTCTGATACTGTTAATTTCAAATCCCCCACCTGTACCGATGACGATAAGGCTGCTGTAGCAGAGCTTAAAGTTACTGCCGGTGTTGATGATACTGAAGCACTTTTCATGGATATGCTGAAGGCTAAGTCTTCCGTTGCTGGTGTTCCTGCAAAGGATCTTCTTTTCCGTGATTACAAAGATTTTGATATGAACGGCAAAAAAGTTGGTTGTGGTCAGCTTGAGCTTGCCACCCTCGATCAAGTTGCTGCAATTCGTGAAGATCTTCTTAATGCTGCAAAAGAAGTTAAGGCTGACGGACGTCACACCGTTCTTCTGATGCTCACCGATGTTGTAAAAGAAGGAACTCAGCTTGTTGTTGTTTCCGACGACGAAGCCCTCGTTGAAGGTGCTTTTGGTGGTAAAATAGATGCTGCTACTTCTTCTATGTGGATTGATGGCATGATGAGTCGTAAAAAGCAGGTCGTACCAGATCTTCAGAAAGCTTTTGGTTGCTAATTGATGATTGAAGTATAGCACTGCTTACGGCAGTTGTTTATAGAAGGGTATTTCTGGATCTAATTCAGGAATACCCTTTTCTTATTTGCACCTTCTAACTAACGAAAACAGAACATGTTGATTTGATTTATCTTTTGTAAGTGTAGGGATTTTACACGTCGCGCCCGCAGGGGTGGGACTCCTACACGTGATATCAGCAAAAGCTGAGTTTGGGTGGTACTCAGGTATTTGTATATGTCCAGATAATTGGCTGATTGGATACGTTCTACTCAGAGGGACATGATATACGAGACAACTTTGTTGGGTATTCAAAATTATCATCATGTTCCGGGGTATGACAGTCAAGACACAACTTTTCCGGTGGAGTGCGGAGCATCTTATTTTCTTCAGGCTCTATGGTATGTAGTTTGCCAGCTCCGTGACACGATTCGCATCCGACGGATTGTAATGCTTCTGGGTAGGAGAGATAAGTCTCAGCCGGGATGTATTTGAAAGTTTCAGATAGGGGCAGGATAGTCAGGTGACATGGTAAACAGGCCAGGTCCGATGATTTGTTTTTGTTAACAAGTGTGGCAAAAGCTGTAGCATGTCCAGTATTTTTCCAGAATTCGGCTTGGACTTCATGGCATGTCTCACAGACTGCATGACCCACCATATCTTTTGTCAGCCTGGAAATGTTATTGAGCATCTCTTTGCCCTGTTTACTTTTTTTATGCAATTCTTTGATTGTATTGTTGAGTGATTTTAATCGTTCAACTGTTGGCTTGTCGTTTGGTGAATTCCTCTTCAGCCCAATAAAATCGAAAATATACTGATCACTTACAACTCCAGTGATTTCTTCCTGAGCCAGTGTCGCTTTGGCTGCAATAACTTTCATATCTAAATCAGCTTTTTCTTTCTCCAGACGAGCGATATTACTTGAGTATTTATCTTCATTTCCAGCAAGCGCAGCCTTTTTAATTAGACGGCGTAACTGCCAGTTAATGGAACCGAGTTTATTCTGAAGATTGGCAACAACTTTACTGCTGTCCTGCCCCCAGACCCGTTGTTTACCAAGAAGTATTTCAAGCAGGCCCTGATATTTACCCTGTTTGATTGTTTGGGTAATAAGGCAATTGCCTGAAATTTTTGGTGGCATATTGCCACCGCGCATATCTGCAGCAATAATGAGATTGATTTCAGGAAAGAGTGTGGTAATTCGCTCATTTTCAGAACTCTTTAGCGTAGAGAGGAGAATGATAAATTGAGGCTCTACCTCTTCTTTAATTTGTTTCAGTGTTTTACTAAGGGCTTCCCTCCATGGCTGAATTGTAATTCCATCTATCCCTCTTTTAGGAGAAGCAGTAATAGCCGTAATAGCAATTGTTGCCTCCTCAAAATCTTTTGTTCTCCATGACTTAAATAGAAGTTCACCGGATTTGTCCCTTACATTTGCAGAAATCCATGGAAAACCTTCGCTATTGCTTTCCTGAATAAATGCTGAACCAGCTGCAAGGTCAAGAGGACCAACCCCAACACCATCATATCCTATACTTTGGTGAATATCGATAATGGCTGCCGCGGTTAATTTTTCCTGGGAGGGACCCGCTGGGATAGTTTTTCGTTTAAAGAGAAGATTTCCCGCATCAAGGAGCAATCTGTTTTCATGGCTCTTGTCACTATGATTATTAATCTGAAATATTTTCTTGGGCAGACCGCCCAGCTGATTAGATTTTCAGCCGCAGGGTTCCGTCTCTCCCTGTATGTTGCCAGAGAAAAACAGAAGAACAGGCGATTCTAAGGCTGCAGAAGTAACCGGGGATAGAGCTACAAGCAGGATAAAAAATAATGAAATTGATACGAGTTGTCTTAGCATTAAAAAATAATGACTATTCAGCATTCTGTTTTCTCTGTTTGAGGATGAGTTTCCATTTCTCCAATCGTTCTTTGACCAGTGATTCATAGCCTCTGGTCGAGGGGAAAAAAAACTGTTTGTTTTTAATTTTTTCAGGAAGATGATCCTGCGCAACAAGTGCACCATCGGAATCATGTGCATATTGGTATTCCTTCCCGTAGTTCATTTCTTTCATCAACTTGGTGGGAGCATTTCGCAGGTGAAGCGGTACACCAAGGCTGCCTGTTTTACGAATGCATTTACAAACTTCCGACTCAGCCTTGTAAAGACTATTACTTTTCGGCGCAGAAGCAAGGTAGCTGACAGCCTGCGCAATAGCAAGCTTGCCTTCGGGAAGACCAAGAGTATGGTACGCATCTCTACAGGAAAGTGTGTGGATAAGTGCCTGCGGATCAGAGAGCCCAATATCCTCCGATGCAAAGCGGATTAGACGTCTGCATATATAAAGGGGATCCTCCCCAGCTTCCAGCATTCTATACAACCAGTAAAGACTTCCATCCGGATCGGAATCCCGAAGGCTTTTATGAAGAGCAGAGATAAGATTGTAATGCTCATCGCCATCTTTATCGTATCTAAGGACCGATAACTGAGCTGCTTCACGGATATGATCCACTGAGATAATGGTGACTGCTTCCTGACCCTGTTTTTGTTGATTGTGGGCGATGCTTACTGAAATTTCAAGAGTGTTCAGAGCCTTTCTAGCGTCACCATCTGCCATACTTGTTAAAAGCTTGTGGCTTTCAGGGTTTAGAGAGAGCTTGCTGTTGCCCAGTCCGTTCTCAGTATCAATGAGTGCTCTTTCAATAATCACTCCAAGGTGTTTTTGGCTCAGTGAGGTGAGTACCAGAACTCTGCAACGTGATAGTAGAGGAGCAATAATCTGAAATGATGGATTTTCGGTTGTTGCGCCAATTAGGGTGAAAAGGCCATTTTCAACATGGGGGAGAAAAGCGTCCTGCTGACTCTTGTTGAATCTATGGATTTCATCGATAAAAAAAATGGTTCCACGCTGCTCAGTGTCCCTTAAGATTCTTGCCTGTTCAACAATTTTCCGTACTTCTTTGACACCTGATAAAACAGCAGAAAAATAGATAAAATCAGCACTTGTTGAGCGTGCAAGAATCCTTGCCAGAGTCGTTTTTCCTGTTCCTGGAGGGCCCCAAAGTATCAGGGAGGGAAGAGTGTCTGATTCCAGCATACTGTCGAGAAGTTTACCTTTGCCAAGGATATCTTCCTGTCCCACAATCTCCTGGAGAGATTGAGGACGCATTCGTTCTGCAAGGGGAGCTTTTGTTTTCATATCCATCCGTATTGATACAGGTATGCCAGAGTCACATAATTAAATACTCTATGTTGCAGTGAGATTGCAAGGGGGGGGGGTGAATTTGAAACGTGGAGTCTGCGCTTACCTGGTAAACAGTTACCCCCCAAGAGTACTTCCTTCGCGCACGAAACTGGATCCCCGTCTTCCCGGGGATGACACATCTGTTCATTTATGATTCATATTTTTTATCAGCATATTACGCCTCAAATATCTGATGTTGGCTGAGTTGTATACTGTAATCTGATTTTGACTTAACATGTCGTTATAAACTTTAAGTAAAATAAAAAGTAGTTTGCTAGTGCTTGAAAGCTATTATTGCTGATGGTACTATTAACAATTAGGTTTATATATGATATCCTTCTTTTAATATTGAAATACTAATAAAATTTGAACTACGAGTACCCCCTTATATGGCTCATGAGAAAATCCTTGTTGTAGATGACGAAGCATTTATTGCCGATATGAGTCGTATGGCTCTTGGCGACATCGGTTACGAAGTGTTTTGCGCATATAGTGGAGAGCAGGCAATTGAAATGGCCATGGGCAATCAGTTTGATCTCTGCATTGTTGATGCAATGCTTCCCGGGATGACCGGTATTGAGACCTTTGATACTATCAGGCAGACCGATCCCGGGATCATCGGGATACTTGTTTCCGGCCATGCCAATATGGATATGGTTGTATCTGCCATGAATAGCGGTTTGAGTGGTGTCCTTGAGAAGCCGCTTGATGCAGCAGAATTGGTGAAGGCTGTTCAGGAGACTCTCGCGATTGCAGCCTTACGTGATGAAAATACTCGCCTTAAAACCATACTTCCCCTGTATAAACTCAGCGAAAAATTCAATTCAGCGACCTCTCTACAGGAGGTGTACGAATTTCTTCTTGAAGTCGTTGGTCAACAGATCAAGGTACCTTCAATATCTCTGATGATGTTTGTTGAGGAGGATGAAAGTCTTCATATCGTCGCGTCAAGGGGACTTAATAAGGATGTTGCTGCTAATGTAACAGTTAAATCAGGCGAAAAAATTGCCGGATGGGTCTACAAGCATGGAGAACCTGTTATTTTAAACCGACTTACCCAGGAGCAGTCTCCACTTTCGCAGTATCTGAAGCGAGAAGAGATTACAGCCTCAATTTCTTTTCCTCTTACTGGCAGGGAGCGTGTCCTTGGAGTTTTGAATGTCAGCCAGACTGCGCAAAATGTGGTGTATAGCCAGTCCGATATAGAATTGCTCTCGATTATTTGTGATCAGGCAGTTCTGGCTCTTGAGAATGTTGCCTACATGGAAGAACGTGAACAAAATGCTCGTACCAAAGCCCTGTTTGAGCAATATGTCGCACCCGAAGTCGCCGAAATACTACTCAATTCAAGAGATAATATTATGGAAGTTGGTGGGGTGAGAGAGATAACTGTCCTGTTTGCCGATATCCGAAACTTCACTCTTGCCGTTCAGCACCTCTCTCATAGTGAAATCCGGCAATTTCTCACCGAATTTTTTGATCTGTTTGCAGAGGTCGCCTTTTCCTGGAAAGGGACTCTTGATAAATTTATGGGTGATGCCGCACTTGTTGCTTTTGGTGCACCTATAGAACTTGAGGAGCCTTCAAACGCTGCTGTTTGTACAGCTGTTGAACTCTCTCAAGGGTTTGAGCAACTAAGAAGAAAATGGAAAAAAAAATGTACCATTTTTGAGCAACTTGGCTTGGGCATAGGAATTAGTCGGGGAGAGCTTTTTCATGGAAATGTTGGTTCCTCCAGAAGACTTGACTACACCGTCATAGGTACGGACGTAAATATTGCCCAACGTCTCGCAGCCCTAACACAGTCTGGAAAAATTTTAATCACAGATAGTGTATATCTGGATGTGAAGGATAAATTTCCAATAAAAGAAGAAGGGCTTAGGGAACTTCGGGGGGTCGAGCAGGAGGTGACCTTGTATTCGATCGACGCTGACTTGGTTGTTTTGCCTGAGTAGGTCCGAACGTGGTACTTATTGCTCTTTTGTCAGTACCTGAAAAACAGTATCATCGATTAGAACGAGATCACCTGTAAACAGTTTTCTTCCTCGCCTTGTTTCAAGTTCACCATTTACTTTAACTTCGCCTTCGGTGATTCGTATTTTCGCATGAAGTCCATCCTGCACAACATTGGCAAGTTTGAGGAACTGGCTCAATCGGATCGGTTCTTTATGGATTTCTATCTTTACTGAGGTCTTCATTGCTTGTTGATATATTAAAAGTATACTGATTATTTGAAGGTCTTTAGCTGAAAACAGTTTATACCACCTGTACTTTCTTGTCGAGTTACAACTGCTTTTAAAAGCAAACCAGAATGAATTTACAGGATTTTTGATAATTTTCCGACCGAATCCATAACGATTCTGTCACATAAATAGCACTGAGCGAGGTGAAGTATGAAGTTACAGGACGAAGGTCTGTTTCGGCAGGATTGTTATTTGAATGGAAATTGGGTCACTGCAGATAAAAGAATTGATGTTCTTAATCCTGCAGATCAGAGTGTTTTAGGATCGATTCCTTCACTTGGTGCACTGGAAACAAAAAATGTTATTGAGGATGCAGCTGTAGCCTATGTTTCTTGGAAAAAATTGACCGCAAAAGAGCGTTCCGATTACCTCAGAAAATGGTTTGATCTTATAATTGCTCATAAAAAGGATCTTGCCTATATCATGACAAGCGAGCAGGGTAAACCTCTTGCTGAAGCAGAAGGCGAAGTTCTTTATGGTGCGTCCTATGTGGAATGGTTTGCTGAAGAGGCAAAACGAGTGTATGGCGATACTATTCCAATGTCACAAAAAGGAAAAAGAATAGTTGTCTTAAAGGAGCCTGTTGGAGTCTGTGCCGCGATTACTCCTTGGAATTTTCCATCGGCGATGATTACCAGAAAGGCAGCTCCTGCGCTCGCTGCTGGTTGTACAATCATTGTGAAGCCAGCAGCTCAAACACCTTTTTCAGCATTGGCTTTAGCGGAACTTGCTCATCGTGCAGGCATCCCTAAGGGTGTTTTTAATGTTATTACAGGATCAGCGCGAGACATTGGTTCAGAGTTTACCGGAAGTTCTGTAGTTAGAAAGCTGAGCTTCACCGGGTCAACTCCCGTTGGTAAACAGTTGATGGCTGCCTGCAGTGAAACGGTCAAAAAGGTCTCTTTAGAGCTTGGCGGGCATGCACCATTTATCGTGTTTAATGATGCTGATATTGACGCAGCAGTTATCGATGCAGTTTCATCCAAATACAGAAACTCTGGCCAGACCTGTGTCTGTACCAATCGTTTTATTGTTCAGGAAGATGTGTATGAACAATTTGCAGAGAAATTCACCGCGGCTGTTAAGCAGCAGTTGCATGTAGGCTCTGGATTTGATTCGGATGTGAACCAGGGGCCTTTAATCGATCTCAATGCTGTGCTTAAGGTTGAGGATCAGATAAAAGATGCCATCGATAAAGGGGCAACGTTGCTGGCTGGTGGACAGAGGTCTGGAGAGAAAGGTTATTTTTACGAACCTACTATTCTGATGGACGTTACCAGAGAAATGAAAATTGCCACTGAAGAGACCTTTGGCCCTGTCGCTCCAATTTTTGTTTTCAAGGAAGAAAGTGAGGGCATTGCAATGGCTAATGATTCTGAATATGGATTGGCCTCCTATTTTTTTAGCAGGGATATGGCACGTTGCTGGAGGGTAACCGAAGCTCTCGAGTATGGCATGGTTGGAGTAAATACAGGCATTATATCAACCGAAGCGGCACCTTTTGGTGGAATAAAAGAATCTGGGATAGGAAGGGAAGGTTCAAAATATGGTATTGAAGAATATCTTGAGATTAAATATATGTGTGTAGGTGGTCTGGAATAGACTGGGCTTTGAGTTTTGATAATATAGAAAAAAACTCGACAAAAACTGGTCACTGAATTATCTATTAGAAATAATAAAAGTTAAGAGACTAATGATTTAACATGTTTTTTATGCGGCTTCGTGCCGGAAACTTGAAGGAATGGAGAAATGAGTATGAATGACAATGGGAAATATCAGCAAAGAGGAGTTGTTTTAAGTTTGGTTGCTCTATTGCTTCTTACTCTTACTGGTTGTGGTATGTCCGGTTCGAGTCAGACAACTACGATGCAGTCATCTAATAGCGCTGCTATTCCAGCCATGGCCAGTACTATCGGTAACTATGAAGATATAGAACTTCCCTCAGAGATGAAGTACTCCGATAAAAACAGTATGTCTATCAGAACAGATTCTTTTCGGGGCGGCATTATCCACTATAAAGGGCGTGTAGAGATGCATTCTTTGAAAGAATTTATAACCGCCTCTATGAAAAAACATAAGTGGAAACTAGCTGGTGAAGTTTCCAGTCAGAATGTGATTCTGGCATTTACTAAACCTAGTAAAACCTGCATGATGAATATCGAACCAAATAGTTCTTTGTCCGACACCACATTAACCATGTATGTAACGGTTGATGTTAATGCCGCTAAGGCTCTTAATGCCTTCGGAGAGCCAATAGAATAGTTTGCTAAAGAAAATTTTAAATATAAAAGCCGCTACTCCTTTCTTTTTACGGAGTAACGGCTTTTTGTGTTTTGTGTTGTCTCTCCTGTGTTCATCCCAGGTTTTAGCCTCCGACATCAGTTATGAAGAGGATGTGATTGCTGCTGCAAAATCCGGAGACCCTCAATCGCAATTCGCACTCGCCCTGCTCTATGAACATGGGGCTGCAATTGTTGATCGTGATCCAAGCAAAGCCATAGAGTGGTTTGAAAAAGCTGGTCGTAAGAAAGTTGAAGGAGCCTGTCTCTATCTTGGTTTGAAGTATGAATATGGAAATAGGGTGAAGAAAGATCTAAAAAAAGCAGCCTGCTGGTATGAGTGTGCTGCACGTAAAGATTGGCCGGCTGCACAGTTCTTTCTCGCAAGTATGTATGAAAAGGGAAAAGGCGTTCGACGTTCTTCTTTTGACGCTCTTGTCTGGTTTGGATTGGCCGCTGAGTATGGGTATCCTGGGGCACAGGCTGAATTTGACAGAATTACCTCTGACACTAGCTTTAAGGATATGGATAGGTTGAGAAGAAAGCAGGAGCGTTTGCTTCGCCTTGATCCTCCTTCCTGTAATTAATTATTGTCTTCAATATTTTTATGATATACAATGCGATTCGCTAACTGACCGAAAAAAAAGAATATATTGTGGAATGTGCTGACTTATCAGCTATTTGTTGAGTTGAATGAAAATAGACATAGACAGACAAAATGAGGCTCAGGCTAAAGCTAGAAAACTTCTTGAGAAAGAAGAGAGGCAGCGTTCTGAGCGTAGATTACTGAAGCTCGTACTGGATCTGGTAAAAGGTGAGAGTGAAGTTCTTCTAAACGATGAGCTTATGGAGAATCTTCCCGAGCTGATTTCTGTTTATTGTGAGTCCGGGAATCGCGATCGGGTTAAGGTGCTGTTTGAAAAACTGGGTGAGTGCGCGGCCAGTGAAAACCCCAAGTTGCGTGAACGTGCTGTTATGGCACTCAGTTTATGTATGGGCGGACTGACCAGGGAAGAACACCCGGATCTTATGGCATTGGTTAGTGCCATACTTCTTCGATGGTTGCGGGCTGAAACGGTTTTTTTGTCCGTTTGCGGTATTGTATGTAAACAGTTACATGAAAACGGTATCCGAATGTTTGAAGAGGGGCTCTGGAAAGAGTGCGGGGTTATTCTCGATAGCTTCTCGCAGATTCAATCCGGAGTAAATGAAAAGAGTAATGCAATTAGGAGTGTTGTTGGTCGAGCGCAGGATGCAATGGCCACCGATTATATCCTTGAAGAATTGACACTGGTCTGTCTCAGAGGACGAGGTGAGAGAAGACAAAATGCAGAACGTATTTTGGTTAACCTTGGACGCAAAGCCGCGATTCATCTCCTTGATACCCTATTGTCATGTCAGGAAAAGGAGGATAGACTCCGTTTAATTGGTCTTATTCCTGCAACGGGCGCGACCGCAATAAACGTCTTAGAAGAGTATCTGCAGAAAAAACTTCCCTGGTATGGAATTCGTAATATCATACTGATGATTACAGCGCTAGATGACCCTGAACTTATCCCTCTTATTATGCCATGCCTCTCCCATGAAGATATTCGAATACAACAGCAGGTAATTGATTGTATCAATGAAGTATCCGTGGATAATCCTGGTCGGTACCTTCTGGCAGCTCTCCCAGTTGTTGATGATACGCTTAAGGTTGGTTTGATTGCATATCTTGGTCAGCTTGGTGGGGGAGATGTCACCGATGTCTTTCTTGACCTCCTCGCTAAGCGTGATGCCTTCTCCGATGAAGTTCGTGATGATCTGCTCCAGAGTCTTGCTGTTCAGGTTCGGCTCAGTAATTCCATTCGTGCCGTAAATCTTTTAAAAATGATTCTTGAAGAACGAGGAGAGAATCCGGACTTACAAAAAGATCACGTGGCCCGTACGGTCACTCATTCACTGCAGATTCTTCAACCGCGTTTTAAGCAGGAAAAGGTGTCAACCAAAAGTGACAATGAAGTTTCTGATGTTCCCGAAGTTCCTGAAGAGTCAGTTTCCTTTACCAATGACCCCGTTACCAGGAACCATGCAAAACGTGAAGTTCAGAAGATAAATGAAGAAGTGACAGTTCTGCTTGCTAAGGGAAAACCTGTGGATGCAAGTCAGTTTCTTTACGAGAAATGTATAGAGGCAGCAAAGGAAAAGAAATTTGACGAAGCCGAAATGCTCAGGGATCGTATTCTGGAAGTGGATCCAGATGCGCTTGGTGAAGTTATTAAAGCAGGGGAGCGAATAGAAGAAGAACGTTCGTCGGCCATTACTTCCAACCATATCAGTATATGGCAGGATCTCTATGACTCACTGACAACAGAGGAATTTAAAGCACTCTACTATTCTTTACAATCCCTGGATTTCTCCTCTGGCTCCGTCATAGTGGAACAGGGTGCTAATAGTCCACTGCTCTACTTTGTCAATTCCGGACAGGCTAGGCTGACCTGTTGGAGAGGGAATGAAGAGGTATTCCTGAAAAAAATTGGTCCAGGTGAAATTATTGGAACGGGACCATTCTTTGATGTTTCAATCTGGACGGTGGCACTTACTGCCCTAGGGACTACTAATATTCATGTTCTCGAGAGAGAAAAATTTCTCGATTTGCTTGATCAATTCCCCAATATTGAATCCTGTCTCGTTGGATTTTGTTCAAAGGCTGAATCTGTATCAAAGCTTCTTGAGATGTCAGGAACAGATCGTCGCCAATATCCACGTTTTCCAGTATCACTTCTGGTTAAGCATATATTACTCGACGAATTTGGTAACCCGAGCATGCGGAGCTTTAACGGTGAAATTGCCGATATATCCAGTGGAGGGTTATCCTTTTTTATTCGTATTTCACGAAAGGAAAATGCAAGGCTTCTTCTTGGCAGGGGGATTAAGACTCGATTAGAGCTTAAAGGAGATGATGGCATTGAGAGTGTCGGAGTGATAGTTGCTGTTCGCTATCAGGGGATAGCAACCGGTGACTGTTCCGTTCATGTTGAGTTTAAAGAGTTACTGGCAGATGATGTTGTTAAACAAATTGTAAGTATGAATTAAAGTGTAATTGTAAGAGAATGCTCATTAAAACGCACGCTGCCTCGGATTTTCAAGCCGAACCGATTTTCCTCTGTATAAAATCCTCTGCCCAACAGGGAAGTCATGCCATATCACCTTTAGAGTGTAATCCCCCTCTGGCCCTTGCTCCCATGGTTGGTCTTTCTCATTCTGCCCTTCGAATACTTATTTTGGAACTTGGTGGCATAGGACTGTTTTTCAGTGAGATGTTATCTGTGAAACGGTTGCCAATAGAAAATGAGACAGTGTCACCTTTTCTTTGCCGAACGGCTGCTGAGTCCCCATTCTTCTATCAAATATTTGCAGGTCCTGACCAGGATATCGTTCCCGCTGTTGAAAGACTGCACCTCCTGAATGCTCAGGGCATAGATTTAAACCTTGGGTGTCCAGCCCCAGCTCTTCGCAGGTTAGGGGCAGGATCATTTACTCCACCCGATATTGTTTGTAAAACTGTGAGAACGTTAAGAGCTGCTACCCATCTCCCCATCAGTGCAAAGATTCGACTGGGCGTTCAGTTGGATGAAAAAAAGCTGGTAGATTTTTGTAAGATGCTTGAGCAGGAAGGAATCGATTTGCTGACAGTGCATGGTCGCCTGCAGGGAGAAAAATTCTGCAGAAGCCCGCGCTGGGATTGGATTGCCAAGGTGAAGCGCAATGTGGGAATTCCAGTAATTGCAAATGGCGGGATTTTTTCTGTAACTGATGCCAGAAGATGCCTGGAGCTATCCGGCGCCGATGGCTTGATGCTTGGAAGGGGAGCCGTCTGTAAGCCCTGGCTATTTGCAAAAATTGCAAAAGAAATATACAATTTTAAGAGTACTTTTGAGCGTAGTCAGGAAGAAATCTACTTTCGGTATGTGGAATTGTTGAAAGAGAGATTTTTCCCCGAGCGTCGTTTGGGACGTTTAAAGCAGTTTACCCATTATTACAGCTCAAATTATAAGTTCGGGCATCATTTAGCCACCGCTGTTCAGAATAGTGCAACGTTAGATGAGGCATCTGAGAAGGCAAAGTGTTTCTTTGAAACTGTTACAGGAGAATGTGATGATTGAATTAGTGAAAAAAGCATTGTTAACCGGAGTTGGCGTGGCATCGTTAACCAAGGAAAAAATTGAAGAGGTTGCCAGGGACTTCGTCGAAAAAGGAAAAATGAGTGAGCAGGAAGGTAGAGAGTTGGTGGATGATCTTGTTCTTCGTTCCGATGAATCACGTATTGAACTTCAAAAACAGATTAGTGAGAAGGTTGAAGCGCTTTTAGAAAAGATGGACCTCGCCAAGAAAAGCGAGGTTGATGCTTTGAAACTTGAGGTCGCTGAGTTGCGTGATGCTTTAAACGAAAAAGAATCCTGATTATTAGTCAAACGGCCCTTATAAAATAGGTGTGGGCCGTTTGATTATATCTGTCTAGTTAGTCTATTGCTTGTATAACCACAGGAATACTTTTGGGGTTACGCTGACTGAGGCTTCCGTCCCTTACGATGAAAACTTCCTTTGCGTTTTCCTCGATATCCCGGTTTTGGACCGGTTGATTTGGTGACTTCAATGGTAACTGTTTTTCCGTTAATCTCAGAGCGCTGAAAGGCACCGAGGATTTGAGAAGTGTATCTGCTATCAGCCTCAAGGGTTGCTGAATTACGTAAAATCTCAATCTTCCCAATCTTGATTCTTCCAACATCTTGAATTTCGTTAATCTTTCCGATTATCCCCTGGGGCATAATTCCCTGCCGTCTGCCAACATTTAAGCTAAATGTTGTAAATGTGGATTTCGGATGCAAATCCTGTCGATTACTTCTACTGTCTCTCTCATTTTTATTGCCTGATTTTTGTTGAGAAGAGGAGATGTTTAAATCGGCTGCATTTTTGTAATATTCAAGGAAACGATTAAATTCAAGTGAGACAAATTGCTTGATAAGGGCTTCACGGTCAAAGTGTGCAAGTTTGTCAGCAATCTCTTCATACAAAGGGGTAATCTGAGCATGATCAACGGTCACATTGGTAACAGCTTCTATTTGACTTAATAACTGTTTTCTGCAGATATTTTCACCAGTGGGTATTTGACACTGAACAAAATTTTTCTGTATTTTATTCTCAATTTGTCGCAATCTGTACTGTTCTCTTGCCGCAATGATGGCAATGGAAATCCCGTTACGCCCAGCTCTTCCTGTACGACCGCTTCTATGAGTATAGGCGGAAGTTTCATCGGGAAGATTATAGTTAATAACATGGGTAAGGTCGTTGACGTCGAGCCCTCTAGCCGCAACATCGGTGGCTACGAGAATCTGTATGTTTTTACAACGAAATTTTCCCATAACCTGATCACGCTGTGCCTGTGAAAGATCTCCATGAAGGGCATCCGCGCTATACCCATCCTGGATCAATTTGTGCGCGATATCATTGGTTTCTCTTCTGGTTCGACAGAAAATAATTGAATAGATGTCGGGGGCATTGTCAACGATACGTTTCAGCGCCAGATATCTGTTATGGGGCTGTACCAGATAGGATTCATGACGAACGTTGGTGGCTCCGGCATTTTTGGTTCCTATTGTGAGTTCAATAGGGTTTGTCATGTACTTTTGGGCAATTCGAGAGACTTCTTTTGGCATGGTGGCAGAAAAAAGAAGAGTGTTTTTCTCTTTTGGGGTGTGTGCCAGAATTGCTGTGAGTTCTTCCTGAAAACCCATTTGCAGCATCTCATCCGCTTCATCAAAAACGACATAATTAATGCTGGATAAATCGACTGCCTTACGGTTAAGAAGATCCTTGAGGCGTCCGGGAGTGGCAACCACAATCTGGACACCTCTTCGCAGTCGGTTGATCTGTTGATCAATACGGGCTCCACCATATACCGCAAGGATATCCATTTTGGGGATGAATTTTGCGTATGCTTCAAGGTCTCTTGCCACCTGAATACAAAGTTCACGGGTTGGACAAAGTACCAGCCCTTGAGTATGGCGTTTTGAGGGGTTGGCCCACTGGATTAACGGAATACCAAAGGCAGCTGTTTTTCCTGTACCGGTCTGAGCAAGGCTTACAAGATCCACCTGATCTTTTAGCATCAGGGGAATTACTTTTTCCTGTACCTCGGTGGGAGTTTCAAATCCGAGTGCTGAAAGACCCTGAATAATATTGTCGTTAATTCCTAAATCTTTGAAATTTTTCATAATATTTCCATCCTGATTATAGAAGTGTAGAAATAAAAAAACTGCGCTATCCTAATCAGGAAGGATGCACAGTTGGCACATGTTTTTCATGATATATAATTCAAATTTTGCTTAGGGTTGTACTGTAGGTTGTATGACGAATAAAGCAAGTGCTTTTTTGCAATGCAATGAGGACCAGAAAGTGATTATCGTCTGAACTTTTCGTGTATTTTTCGGGTAACGGAAGTGAGTTCAGGGAGTTTCATCTGGTGAAGAAGTACCCCATAGAGCATGACAGCAACAGTGATAATCAAAAACAGTATCCCGCTTGATTGGAGAATTGAACCCTCAAGCTGATTTATGAAAAAATTTCTACTCCAAAACAGAAAGGCTGCCATTGCAAGTCCCGCCACCGCAATTTTCATTAATGCTTTTAGGAGATAGCGAACAGAGTAGCCACCTGTCTTCAGGTAGAGGACACTGCTTAAAAAGAGAAAGTTGAGGATCATGGAACAGGATGTGGAAAAGGCAATCGCCAGATGTTGATAGGTGTCGATGGTAAGATTTATAATGAGAATGTTTGCTGCAACGGCAATAAATGAGGCGATTAGAGGATATTTTGTGTCTTCCAGCGCATAAAAAACAGGCACAAGAATTTTATTGGATGAATAGGCAAAAAGACCAATTGCATAAAGGACTAATGTGTTTGCTGTGGCTACTGTATCGTAGGAAGTAAAGGCTCCACGTTCAAAAATGATATGAATAATTGGCTGGGCAAGCAGCATCAGCCCAATGGTGGCAGGGATGGTCAGGCTAAAGACCATGGTAAGTGATGACACCATGGTCTCCTTCATACCTTTAATATCTTTCTTTGCAGCATGTCTTGCCAGTACGGGCATGGCAGCAATGGAGAGAGCCACACCAAATATTCCAATAGGAAGTTGGACCAGGCGAAAGGCGTAGTTTAGCCAGGAGACAGATCCTTCAACACAGGAGGATGCAAAATTGGTATTGATGAAAATATTGATCTGAGTTGGCGAAAGACCTATGATAGCAGGGATCATAAGCGTGATGATGCGTTTTAGGCCGGGGTCTTTAAGTGATAATCGCGGGGTAAATTTAAAGCCACATTTCATGAGTGCAGGAAACTGAATAGAGAGCTGCAATATACCGCCAATAAGCGTTCCTGCGGCCATACCTACAATAGCAGGGTACCCAAACTGGGGAAGGATAAAGGCAAGACTTACACCGCCTATGATGGAACCAAGATTAAAAAATGCGGACGCCATGGCTGGAACAAAAAACTTTCCCTTAGCATTCAGGATTCCCATTACCACGGCAGCAAGAGAAATAACCACAAGAAATGGCAGCATTATCCTGGTAAGTAGGGTGGTGAGTTGTAGCTTACCTTCTACGGTGGAAAAATCAGATGCCAGAAGATTGACAAGAGGTTCGGCAAAGTACATTCCAAGCAGAGTAATAATTGAGAGAAGAATAGCAAAAAAGACCAGAACGTTAGAAGCTAATCTCCATGTCTCCTCTTTACTGCGGTTTGTATCATAATCTGTAAAGACTGTTATAAAAGCGGCTGACAATGCACCTTCGGCAAAAAGGTCACGTAAAAGATTGGGTATTCTGAAGGCAACTACAAAGGCGTCGTAGGCAAGACCGGCACCAAACATTCCGGCAAAAATCTGTTCTCTGACGAGCCCCAGAACACGACTGCACATAACAGCAATGGAGACAGTTCCGGCGGATTTTGCAATCTTTCCACTCTGCTTTGCTTCTTTTTTCACTTAGGATCAGGGGGGCTGAATGAATAGAAAGGAAAAATGTAACTATTCAGCAGCATTCCAACTGCGTCCATTTTAGCTTCCTCGAATAGAATTAGTATGCTTCGGAGCCTCAAATAAACGAATTTGAAGCACGGAGTCTACGCTTACCTGGAGTCTACGCTTACCTGGAGTCTACGCTTACCTGGAGTCTACGCTTACCCGGAGTCTACGCTTACCCGGAGTCTACGCTTACCCGGAGTCTACGCTTACCTGCTAAACAGTTACACTCCAAGAGTACTTCCTTCTGGGCGTGTTTAGAGGTCAGGGTGACAAGCTTGTAAAAAGGTCAAATTTGAGATGGCTCAGGAAAAACTCTTCATCTGCTTTGTTGCCTTCGCTGAATAGTTACGGATAAATAAATATAAATCTCGTAACTCTACAGTTTTTCGGACCCCATTACCAGAGAAACTCCGATTCTCTGAGTCCTTTTTTTTATTTAGGCTTAATGGGAAGGGAATTACCGAACATGCTTGACTTTCATCGGATATATTGAATATATGAATAGAGAAATATTGGTAATTATTCGGAGTTGCTCAAGGGTTTTTGCGCTGTTTGCGCAGGATTCTTGTATTCCATCTACGAGACTATAGCACAACGGTTTTTTTCAAGGAGGTTTGCATGCAGGATATCAGTAAGATAAGAAACATAGCGATCATTGGACATGGAAATTGTGGAAAGACCTCTCTGGCCGAGGCATTGCTTTTTACGGCTGGCAAAATAAAGCGTCTCGGGAAAGTTGACGATGGCAGCTCAGCACTTGATTTCGATGAGGAAGAGGTGCAGCGAAATGTCTCAATTAATACTTCTTTTCATAACTACACCTGGAAAAAACATGATGTTTTTTTAATGGACACTCCGGGTGACGATAACTTTATTAATGAAACCTTTATGGCAACTCAGGTTGTTGATGGGGCTGTCTTTATTATTGGTGCTGTACTCGGTGTGAAAGGGCAGACCATTAAATTTGCAGATTTTATCAAAAATCGTAATCTGCCATCATTGATTATTATAAATAAATTAGATCGGGAACGTGCCGATTTCGCAAGAACCCTGGATCAAATAAGCGAATCATTACCAGTTACTCCCGTAGTTATACATCTGCCCATCGGAGAAGAAGATTCTTTTCGTGGGCTGGTAGATGTAGTGAATGAAAAGGCGTTTCTCTTTGATGGAGATGGTGCCGGTACCGTTACTGAGACTGAAGTTCCTGAAGAGATGGTCGATGATATCGCCTATTACCGGGAAAGTCTTATGGAACAGGTTGCTGAAACCGATGATGATCTTATTGAGAAGTTCCTGGAAGATGGTGAACTCTCACTCGAAGATCTGCAGTCAGGTTTAAGAGGTGGGGTGGCAAGTGGAGCCATTGTTCCTGTCTGTGTTGGGGCTGCAACCAGTAATTTTGGTACTGCTCCATTACTCGATGCAATTAATGATATTTTACCTTCTCCTGCGGATCGAACAGATTTTATGGGTGTGGATGCGAGTGGTGAACCGGTTGAGCGAAAAGCAACGGCTGAAGAGAAATTCTCGGCTCAAGTGTTTAAGACCATGGCCGATCCTTATGCTGGCCGTCTCACGATTTTTAGGGTGAATTCAGGGACATTATCCGGTGATACTTTTTACAATAGTAGCAAAGAGACCAATGAGCGTTTTGGACATCTTTTCCTTCCCGAAGGAAAAGAACAGAGATCCATTGACACTGCCGTTCCTGGAATGATCGTGGCAGTTGCTAAGCTCAAGGAAACAACAACAGGAGACACACTCTGCGATTCGTCTGCCCCAATAGTTTACGATGATCTGGATATGATGGAACCTGTGATTTCCTATGCAATTCGTGCAGAGAAGGGAGATGAGGAGAAGCTTTTTGCCTCTATTACCAGGATGCTCGATGAAGATTTGACATTAAGGCTTTCCAGAGAACCACAGACAGGTGAAGTGCTTATATCAGGTATTGGAAAGGTTCATCTCGATGTTGTTGGTGCCAGGATCCATCGAAAATTTGGTGTTGAAATGGAGCTTTCGCTTCCAAAAGTACCTTATAAGGAAACAATTCGCGGTAAGGCAACGGTTCAGGGAAAACATAAAAAACAGAGTGGCGGACGTGGTCAGTTTGGTGATTGTACTGTAGAAATTAGTCCTAATAGCGGCAATGGCTTTGAGTTTGAAGATAAAATTGTTGGTGGTGTGATTCCTCAGCAATACCGTCCTGCTGTCGAAAAAGGAATTGTTGAGGCCATGGAAAAAGGAGTTATGGCTGGATATCCAGTTGTTGATATTAAAATCAGCCTGATTGATGGCTCGCATCATAATGTCGATTCCTCTGAAATGGCCTTTAAGATTGCAGGCTCTCTTGCTTTTAAGAAGGGTGCTCAGGAAGCAGGACTTGTACTGCTCGAACCATATATGGATATGACCATTCTGGTTGGTAAGGATCATGTCGGAGACGTGATGGGTGACTTGAATTCCCGTCGTGGCAAGGTGATGGGCATGGATGCAAAAGACGGACGTGAAGTGATTAATGCAAAAGTCCCTCAATCCGAGGTGTTGCTGTATGCTGCAGATCTTACTGCCATGACAGGTGGTCTTGGAAAATTCACAATCGGCTTTTCTCACTATGAAGAAGTACCGGCAATGATAGCTGATAAGATTGTCGCTGCCACCCAGGCAGAATAGAAAAACTGTAACTGTTCAGAGGTAAGGGGAATTAGTTGCTTTCGCTGAATGGTTACGAAATGTTTATATTGAATAATGCATATGAAAATTGATACAGGAAGATTTACATTTGGTGTTCTCACGCTGAGTGATAAAGGCTCGCGAGGTGAACGAGAGGACACCAGCGGTCCCTATTTACTCAAGATTTTGAATGAGTTGGGGTATCAGCAGAAAGAGTATGCCATAATACCTGACAGAGCTGATGGTATAGTTAAGACGCTGATATCCTGGGTGGATGAAAAGAAGGTGGACCTTATTGTAACCACTGGTGGCACAGGAGTTGCACCAACGGATGTGACCCCCGAAGCGATGCGTGATGTGATTGAAAAGGAAATTCCCGGTATGGCTGAAGCGATGCGTGCTGAAAGTCTGAAGAAAACCCCAAATGCTGTACTCTCAAGGGGACAGGCTGGGATTCGCGGTAACTCTTTAATCATTAATCTCCCTGGCAGTGAAAAAGCTGCCCGGGAGAATATTGCAGTATTGTTGCCATCACTAGCGCATGCACTAGATAAAATTCAGGGCGGCACCAGTGATTGCGGGGTGGGCTGATTCTAACTAGACAGGACCCTTCACCACGTAACCGTCAAAACAAGGCCGTATCGCTGTTCTGTGGAGTTTGTTTGTCCTGAGTCTACCAAATTGTTATATCCGACCAGGGGGGAGATCATCACCTTGGCATCATCGGAGAAAAAGCTTTTAGCCCATTTTTTGAAAGGAATAACAATATGACCAAAAGGATCTATTAAAAAAAGAGCTACTGCACCAAGTGTCTTGCTGTTGAGTACTTTTTTCTCGTTTTGCTGGATCTTGTATTCTAAGGGAAGCAGTAGTTCTGCGAGTCCCCAGCCTAAAAGGGGTGTGAAAATGAGGTCCTGAATGGAAACCGGTTCAGCCCAAGCCTCCAGACCAATTTCATAGAATGCAGAAACTGAAAAAGAAAACCAGAAGGATTCTATCCTCGAATAGCCATAATGTCGTGCATATACATAATATGTAGATCCGAAAT
>CAZDJE010000015.1:0-48955 GCA_964505715.1 uncultured Desulfocapsa sp.
ACTGACTGTCCGGTTTCGACTGGACTGGGTGTCCGGATTCAGTGGAATACGCAAAAATCAAAGTTGAAGCAAATAAACGAGATATTCCTTGTCAATCCTTACTGAAGATGTGGCTCAGCGAGCACTTGCCTCACCACGTGTGAGACAGCTGACCTTGAAGCACAATGTTCACAGTCGGAAGATAGGAGTGTGTTAAGGATACCTATTCCATTAATAACAGTGGGTTGTATAATTAACTTGGGTTTGAAGTTATAAGTTTAAAACCTAACGTCCTGTAATAAAAAAACATGTAAAAGTTGGCGGCGTGGTTTGTCGGAGTTCAGTCTTGCTGACCAAGTTCTTGGTTATGCAAAACTGGTTGCTGTAAATCTCGCCGGTCCCTGAACTCAAACGATAGATCTTCCTCGTTTCTCTAGTATTTCTCACGGCATTATCCTTAATTTTGATAGAGTAATAGTTGTCCCCCTCTCTCCTTTTTTCATCTCCCGAACTGTTTTGGCATTGCTCTGACCAGCGAAATGAAAATAAGTACCAAAAACAATGACAATGTTCTGTCAGGCAAAAAACGGGTTAGGTTTCATTGTGAAACCCGATTCCAAGGCGTCCGTGCGGTTTTAGTTTTACATTAACAACTTAAACCCAGGAAACGCCCCACGTTTCACTATGAAACATGGAGCGTTTGTTTTTTCATACTGGAACATCATCGCCCGACAATCCCTCTAGCTAATTACCACTAATTCTTCTTATGGGCTTGAATCTACGATGTTTTTAGTGCTCTTGGTTTTTCTTGGCGACACTTTTTTATTTGGCACATCCATTGCACATACAGGATTGATATCAGGATGAACCAACGAGTGGACATGCTGAAGGCCAAATTTTCGAAGAGAGGAGGGGGAATGGAAAACATGTATAAACTGAAAAACTCGTGACCTGATAGGCAACAGGCGTTCGTCAGGGTGAAGATATATATTTTTAGATTATGAGGGGAAGAAAATATCATGTTACATATGTACTTACCTATAGCGGGAAACAGTGTGAATGTTTTCCTAATTTTTGGATTGGGAGGTTTTGTCGGTCTACTTTCTGGTATTTTTGGTGTTGGAGGTGGATTTCTTATGACACCTCTGTTGATGATGTTTGGTATTCCACCTACCGTGGCAGCAGCATCTGACTCGAACCAGATTGTCGGCGCTTCAACTTCAGGGACTCTGGCGCATATGCGACTGGGCAATGTGGATATTCCCATGGGAATCATGCTGCTCGTTGGTGGTGTTGGAGGTGGAACTGTCGGGGTCCAGCTGATCAAACTTCTGCGCGCTACTGGCAACGCAGATTTCCTCATTGCCATCACATATGTGATTATGCTTGGTGGGGTTGGTGGATATATGTTCTGGGAGAGTTTGCAGGGCCTTAAAAAAGATAAAATCCAATCTGCAACTGAGCAGCAGTCTGAAGTGACACAGGTCACTACAAAGAAATCATTGCTGCAAAGCCTTCCTTTTCAATTTAAATTTGAGAAATCAGGCTGTGAGATCTCCATGGTATTACCTTTGCTGATTGGTGTTCTTGTGGGTGTCTTGGCTGCCATTATGGGTGTCGGCGGTGGTTTTATTATGGTGCCGGTTATGGTGTACCTCCTGCGGATGCCCATGCATGTTGTTGTTGGTACCAGCCTTTTTCAGATTCTTTTTACTTGTATCAACGTGACTGTGATGCAATCTTACAGTAACCACACGGTGGATTTCGTCTTGGCAGTCCTCTTGCTTCTTGGTTCTACCATTGGAGCCCAGGTAGGTACTGCTGTATCTAAACGGCTCAAAGCAGACCAACTCAAAATCATGTTGGCAAGCCTGGTTCTCCTAGTTTGCGTGAAAATGACGGCTGGCCTGCTTATGACTCCAGCAATCATGGTTGCACTGAAAGGAGGACATTGAGATGCTAATAAAGAAAACACTCCCCTTGACCCTTTTACATATATTGGCAGCGCTTTTGGTTATACCGAGCCTTGCCTGGTCGGCGCAGGCAATAGAGGCGCCATTAGCTTTGAACCTTTCATCAAGGACAATTCAAATATCAACATTCTATAATGGCACGACCCTTGAGGTCACTGGAACCGTACCTGTGGATAATGATATTGTCCTCCAGGTCAGCGGCCCCAAACAGGATGTTCACCTGAAGGTGAAGGGAAAGATAGCTGGTTTTTTGTGGATGAATAAAGATGATGCCTCACTGGAGAATATTCCGGCGGTATATATGGTCTATACACCTCCGGGAACCATTGGAAACTTTATCAGCTCTGACCTAGGTATTGGTTACAAGGCATTGCTCAAGGACATTTCAATCAGCCCTGAGTCGTCTGATAAGGCCTTTGTTTTTGGTGAATATGTAAAGTTGATGGAAGATTCTGGAGTATATGCCATCAATGAAGCAGCCATTACATATGGTGAACCGAATAATGGCACAAAAGGCTTTAGTGCCACCCTAAGCATCCCTTCTAAAATGGCTGCTGGGAAATATACAGTTGAAGCAATTGCCCTTAAAGATAGACGAATACAGGGGCAAACTCAGGATGACTTGACGTTGGAACTTACCGGCTTACCAGCGGTTATCTCGTCAATGGCCTTTGATAATCCGTTATTGTATGGATTTATGGCAGTCTTTATTGCCCTTGGCGCAGGCCTGGCTATCGGAGTCATCTTCCGTGGCGGCGGCGGAGCACATTGAGCTAATTCAGAATTTTTAAGTAGAGGAAATAATGAGAAACTTTCTGCAACAGGTCGGGCAACTCTTTTCGAAAAAAGAGCAGATATCCGTGCCGTTTAAAGTGCTATTTGCTGATTTTAAGAAAAGCCTGGAATTAAATAACCAGATTCTTGATATTATCGCCGATGCAAATAACAAACTCAGCGGAGATTATATCTTTGACGAACAGTATATCCATACTACCTGTAGTCAATTGACCGGATTGGTGCGGGAACTCATTGTTATAATTAATCACCTAACCAGCCAAAAATATCCAGAGCTATTCACCAGCTTCCACCATCTCGAAGAGGATCTTGAGGCGATCCTGAATGGTAGGATTCTTTGTCCCGTACCGGAGTTCATCCTTCCCTATTCGTTGGTAAACAGAGATATCATCGATGCGGTGGGTGGAAAAAACGCTCATATTGCAGAAATGGGTTCTCAGCTTAACCTTCAGATCCCTGTGGGATTTGCCATTACAACCGCTGCTTTTACTTCCTTTTGGAAGGAAAATAATCTTGAGGAGATTGTCACTAAAACCTGTAACGATTGGCAACAGGGAACACTAGCAATTGAGGCTGCCTCCGCTACTATTCAGCAGGTAATCCTGCAAGCGACACTTCCGAAAAAGCTTGAACAGGATATCGTAAACACTGCCTTACAAATAACAGGAAAACGGAAAGACGAGAAAGCATGTTTTGCTGTGCGCTCAAGCGCGTTGGGAGAGGATGATGTGTCTTCTTTCGCCGGACAGTATCGAAGTTGCCTTGGGATTACCATAGAAGAACTCCCCAATGCCTATAAGAAGGTTGTTGCCAGCTTATATAGTGAAGAGGCTATGGAATACAGGCTAAATAAAGATTTTCGTCCCGAAGAAATCATGATGGCGGTTGCCTGTCAATTAATGATTCCTGCCAAAGCAAGTGGTGTTCTGTACACCTACGATCCTTTGCAACCTGAAGCAGAGACCATGATTATAAGTTCGGCATGGGGACTTGGCGAACCCATTGTTTCCGGTGAGGTCCCCACTGATCACTTTATTTTGCAGCGGCAATCCCCTCATAAGGAAATTGAAATGAAGATTGTGCGTAAAGATAGTTCCATGATCCTTCAGGGCTGTGGCAGTATTGACACGGAGACCGTTCGGGAGGATATGCGCACGGAACCAAGCCTGAAGACGCAGCAACTGCAGGAACTTGCAGGCAAGGGATTATTGCTTGAAAAATACTTCAAGACCCCTCAGGACGTTGAGTTTGCGATCGACCAAAATGATCAGGTGGTTTTTCTGCAGTCTCGCCAGTTACATCTGCAACATGAGAAACCTCCTCGGGCCTGTGATCTTACAGGACTTGGCGGGAAATACCAGATTCTTATGCGTGGTAACGGTGCGGCAGCCATGGAAGGTATTGCCTCTGGACCTGTTTGGATTCTCGAACAGGATAGTGACTTGAAAGAGTTTCCCATGGGGGCGATTCTGGTGGCAAGGCATGCATCACCTCAGCTTGCAAGAGTTATCCATAAGGCAGCAGGTTTTATAACGGATATTGGATCTACAACGGGCCATCTGGCAACTGTAGCTAGAGAGTTCAGAGTTCCTGCCCTCTTTAATGTTGAGAATGCCACCAGCATCCTCACAACTGGTCAGGAAATAACCATGGACATAGAGTGCCTGACTATATACGACGGTATTGTAAAGGAGTTGCACTATTACAACCTCAACGAAGAGTCCGTTGAAGATATGTATGAATACAGGCTGTTACGAAGGGTCTTAAAGAAAATTGAACCTTTAAATCTATTTGATCCAAATGGAGAGAATTTTACACCTCAGGGATGTAAAACCTATCACGACCTGACTCGTTTTATACATCAAAAAGCGGTTGAAACCATCATTGATATCAGTTTTTACCACGCTCACCAGCGAAGCACCCAAGCGGGACAACTGTTATGGGAGTTCCCCCTTGATCTTATCCTGATAGACGTGGGAGGAGGTATAGAAGGTGTGCATGAAAAGGGGATCCAAGCGGAACAGATCAGCTCTGTACCAATGCAGGAGTTGTTAAAGGGTATGTCCTGGCCTGGTATGTGGGATATGTCACCAGCCGGTGTTGATTTCAGTAGCTTTATGGCAAGTCTTACCAGGACCGCTCCAACACGCAACTCAACACCTGAGGACGTAGGTCGCAATCTGGCTGTGGTCTCAGCGGAGTATACCAATATTAACTTTCGGCTAGGATATCATTTTACGGTTATCGATGCCTATATTTCTGACAATCTGCTGGACAACCATATTTATTTTAGATTTTCTGGCGGCGTAACCGAGACGACCAGGCGTTCCCGGAGAATACGTCTGCTTGGAGATATTTTGTCCCATTACGATTTTTTTATCGAGCTGCATGGGGATATTATCGTAGCCCGTTTAAAAAGGATGGATAAGAAAAGTATGCTCAGGCGTTTATTTCTGCTGGGGCTACTGGTTGCCTTTACGCGTCAATTAGATGTCAAGATGATTAACGATTCAAAGATACACGAGTATTTCGAACACATTAAAACCATAATGGAGGAAAGTAATAATGACTGAACTGACAAGTATTCTAATACTAGATGATGAACCAATCGTAAGTAAACGATTAAAACCATCGCTTGAGAAGAAGGGGTATGAGGTGGAATCATTTACCCGCAGCGCAGATGCATTACAACGCATTCAGGAGAGGCGGTTTAATATAGTTATCACAGATCTCAAGATGGAAGGTGTGGATGGGATGCATTTTTTGACTGAGGTCAAAGAGAAATTCCCTGAGACTGAAGTTATTGTCATTACGGGTTTTGCGACTATGGCCACTGCAAAGGAATCATTTACCAAAGGTGTTTTTGACTTTTTGGCTAAGCCATTCAAATTGGGTGAAATTGCCGAGGTTATCGCTAAGGCAGAAAGAAAAATTAAAGAGAGTTGAGAGGCACAACCATGTTGAAAACGTTACTGTATATTGATGAAGATCTGGCTTCAAGTATTGCCCTGCGGTTCATTGATTATCTCAATCGCTTCATCAATCTTTCCCTTATTGTCACCCATGTTGAAGAATTGGAAGAAAAAGAGCAGGTCGGCACAGGTTGGGTTCGTCGGACCTGGGAAGATGGTGTTGCCTCAAGTGGTAAACGACTGGTAGACCGTATGTTGCGAACCGAAAACATCACCTGTCCCCTTGCTGGGCGACCCAAGGTTTTTGTTGGTGATATGAATAAGGAAATAATATATGAGCTGCGCAATGGCCTGTATCAGCTTTTCATAAAGGGATATCTGGATTCTTCCAACCCCGAAAAATTTTATGATCTTATCAGTTCCTCCCTCTGTAGTGAAACCGCATGCCCGGTGCTTGTGGTGAAGAATCTTTCCCTTAGCAACAAATGTGCCTTACTTTGTGCAGAGAGTGTCGACCCCGAAGTGCTGGTTGATAAAAGTATGGCTATCCTGGGAGAGTCAACCTTTGATATTGATATCGTCTATTTTAAATTCGAAGAAAATAAGCAGATTCTCACCTTGGACGAAAAAGAAGGCGGCAGTCATCTTGAAGAAACGAAAGCGCTTTTAGCAAAAGCTGGCAAGACAGTGTCCAAGACTGAAGTACTTTCCGGTACTCCTGAGCAGATCGGTGATCATTTAAGAGAGTATGCTTTGGTCGCAACGACAATGCCGAAAAGGAAGAGTATGCATATGTATGTTCTTGCGAACTCATTGGCGTCTGTTCTTCTCGTAAAAGACACACGAAGCAAGTCTTGATTTTAAGCTTTAACTAAAAGGAGTTATAATGAAAATATTAGTGGCGCTGGATGGAAAGGAATACGGTAGAGGGATCGTGAAAGATGTTACCCGCCTCGCCGAAAACACACTGGCAGATATTGTGTTGCTTGCAGTGCAGGACAATATGACAGAACCGTCACAGTTAGTACAAATGACTTTGAAAAAATATCAGCAGGATATTTATAGTTATTTTAGGCCTGAGGAGTTGCCCTATGGTGATTTTTCTTCTCAGCAGTGGCAGGAAAAATCAAAGGGCGATTGGTCCATCTCCACCAAAGGGTTGAAGGAATTCACACTGAGAATAAGAGGTGGCAGTGTGGCAAAGGAAGTAGTCAATGTTGCAAAAGAAATGGAATGTGATCTTATAATTCTTGGCTGTAACAGTGAGTTCGGTTGTGAATGGGATGGTGAAATGAATGTTCCGCTCCGAATAGCTGAAGATGCCCCCTGTTCAGTACTGGTTGTTAAGCAGAGTAGAAATTCAAATCAGATAGTCTCTATCCTTGATCAATCCGTGGTCAATCAGGATGCAATGGAGATGGTCAACCAGCTGGTTACACTGCATGATGCCAGCCTGAAAATTATCGGTGTAAAAGAAAAAAATCCCGATAAAAAAGATGAAATTGAAAAACGGATGGTACAATTACTTAAATATTATAATGATCGTGAAGTCAACGCATGGCTCAAAGTAATTGACAGTGATTCTGTGACAGAATACGTAACCAATTCTTCGCATAAGGCAATTATTGCTCTCTGGATGGGTGGCAAACAATCACTCATCAAGCGGATATTTTCCCAGAGTATGGTGGACAAGCTTTTGACAACTTCCCAGTCATCGCTATTTATTCTTCGTTAGGAACTGATTGCAAAATATGAGGACGACCCTATTTGGCATAAACCCCGTGGCGTTGCCTATAGGTCTGTACTTATTCCACCTCTGTTCCCGCTAGAAAGGTGTAATGCATTAGTATGTATGGTGTTTATTTCTGTGTACCGTTTGATTCGTCCTGGTAATATTGATAAATCATTGCCTTAATTGTGGACTGCGGCGGCAGGAGGTGCTTTTGTTTGTATCATAAATGTACCGAGAGGATGGTCTTTCAACTTTAGAGGAGAAGTCGTTGTGAAAATTCCCTGCCTTGTTCATGGCTGTACTATTCGGCAACGATTGATGCTGCTTAATGGTTTTACTATGCTATTTGTAGTTTCCCTTGTTTCCATATATACTTTTCAGCTTGTGACAGTAGAAAATAATCTGATGACCATTGAACAGGTTGACGATCTTTTTAGCTCCATCCTTGGATTGCGTCGCTATGAAAAAAATATCATGCTTAAACTTGATAAGGATAATATCGTAAAAGCCAATCAATCGTTACTGCAGATCAATGACTATCTAACTCAACTGGACACTGACATTAAATCGAAAACGGTCAAGGATGTTTTTCTTAGTTTAGAAGATGATTTTATTCAGTATAAAACTACTTTTACAAGTTGGTGTGAGTTGGATGACTGTTTAACTCAACCCACTGAAAAGGCAGAGTTTAACCTGATCCGGCAGCAGGGACAGGATTTGGTGGGAAAAGCAACTGAACTTGCCAAGTTAAGTCGGAAAATCATCAGTAGAAGATTTAAAACAATTCTCTTTTGGCTGACATTTCTCCCTGCAATTGTATTTTCGGTGGGAGCAGTTTTTTTCTTTTCTCAGGTACAGAATATACTACACCGTCTTGGTTCCTTGAAAGAAGCAACCAAGAGTCTTGCAGAAGGAGAATTTAAACCAATTCCCTTATTGAAATCTCCGGATGAGATCACTCAGTTAACCCTCCATTTCAATCAAATGGGGAGCGCGCTGGAGCAGAAACAGGAGCAATTGATCCAATCAAAAAAAATGGCCTCCATTGGTACTTTTTCCTCAGGTATTGCCCATGAAATCAATAACCCACTCAACAATATCTCACTGTCCACTGATACACTTATGGAGGAATATGACTCCATAGATGAGGAGGAAAGAAAAGAAATCCTTGATGATATAATGGCGCAGACCGAACGGGCCAGTAAGATTGTCAGGAACCTTCTTGATTTTTCACGATCTCAATCTTCAGAAAAGCAGTCCATGTACATTGATTTTGTCCTCCATAAAACAACGAACCTTATCGCCAATGAGTTACAGATTCATAAAATTTCCCTAAAAAAAGATATCGCCGATGTGATGCCTCGGATAAATGGTGATCTACAGCAATTACAGCAGGTATTTCTTAATCTGATTATCAATGCAGAGCAGGCTATAGGAGATTCTGGTACAATTATTGTTAAATCGAGGCCCACAGATACAGGCTTTGTGCGCACGGATATTATTGACAATGGACCCGGTATTGCCCAGGAACATCTGGAGCAGCTTTTTGACCCCTTTTTCACCACCAAGGAAACTGGCAAGGGAACCGGACTTGGCCTGTCCATTGTCTATGGTATAATTAAAAAGCATGGCGGCTATATTGAAGTGAGCAGTAACCTTGGAAAAGGAACAACCTTTTCAGTGTATCTCCCGGTTTTTTCAGGAGAGGAGGATCAGGACAAGCAATGATGACTATAGCTGTTATAGATGATGAAGAAACGGCCAGGAAAATGACGGCACGTATTCTACGCAAAGCCGGCTACCACGTTGAGACCTTTGACAGTGGCCTGCCATTTCTGAAAAAGATGGAGCAGGAACCCTTTGATATCGTTTTTCTCGATTTGCAACTGCCTGATATGGGAGGGATGGAGATACTTTCTCATGTGAAATTTATCCATCGCTGGACACAAGTTATTATTGTGACTGGTCACGGTTCCATTGACAATGCTGTGGAGGCAACCCAGCAGGGAGCCTTTCAGTACCTGACGAAACCTTGCCGCAGCCACGATATCTGCCTGATGGCCGAGCGTGCCACTGAGAAAATTTCTTTACATCGAGAAAACGATTGTCTTCGATCTCAGGTTGGCGGACAGTCCCTGTTACCTGGATTTATTGGTAATAGTAAAGCTATGCAGGCTATCTTTGCGACAATTTCCAAGGTCGCCCAGGTGAATTGCAATGTTTTATTGGAAGCTGAAACGGGTACTGGAAAACAATTAACAGCCCAGGCTATCCACAACCTTGGCCCTAGAAAGGATGCACCCTTTGTCTACTTCAACTGTGGTGGGTTTACTGAGGAACTTATCTGCAGCGAACTGTTTGGCCACGAAAAAGGATCGTTTACCGGAGCAGATACCTGCAAAATAGGCTTGTTGGAATCCGCTGCCGGTGGAACGGTACTCCTTGACGAAATAAGTGAGATGCCTTTTTCCATGCAGGTCAAACTTCTCCATGTCCTTCAGGAACGTCAGCTCCTGCGGGTGGGAGGAACCCGTCCCGTTGATCTCCACATCCGTATCATTGCCGCCACTAACCAAAATCTCAAGCAGTGCATTAAGAACGGGACTTTTCGTGAAGATCTCTACTATCGCCTCAATGTTGTCACAATCCGCCTCCCAAAACTGACTGCACGGCGAGACGACATTCCACTGCTTGTCCATCATTTTATTACCAGGGTCAACAAGGCTTTTTCCAGAGAGATAAAAGGCATCAGTGCCAATGCCCTGGAACTCCTCATGCAGTATGATTTTCCAGGAAATGTACGGGAACTGGAGAACATCATCCAGCATGCAGCTGCCCTCACCGATGGTACTAGGCTGGTGCCTGAAGACCTCCCACCTAGATTACGCAAATTGCATCAGTGGGATGGTGAACCGGAAGAATTTATACCAATGGCTGAAATGGAAAAACAATACCTTTCAAGGGTATTGGCCAGAACTGGTCATAATATAAAGGCGACAGTCAATATCCTGAAGATTCCCCGGACGACCCTTTGGAGAAAAATCAAAAAATATGGCCTCTCCGGTCCAGATTCATAATAAATAATCCTGATTACTACTAAAGCTCAGGTTACCATATAATGGATATTGGCATTCTGAAGATATTATTTCCAGTATCACATGTGCTGACGCTGGTATCCGATACGTCCTCAGTAAATCTATCAAGGCAACGGTTATAACGGAAAATGCCCCAGTCCCTTTTTTTGACTTGCGCTGTTTACGATCATAATGACGTGTCCTTTTTGTAACGTAGGATACGAATGGTTGATGAAAGTTAAAAAACTGAGACACATTCTCTTTATCCCTTTAAAAGGCTAATACCATGAATATTTTACTCTACGGTGCCACAGAACTTGGTTATATGCTGGCGCAACGTCTCTGCCAAGAACACAGTCTGACTCTGATTGATGATCTTAAAAGATTACCTGACAAATTTAACAATCTTGATCTGAGTTTTGTGAGCGGTAGTGGTGCTGATATTGATGCCCTTGAACAGGCAAATATGAATGAGTGTGAATTGTTTATCGCCTGCTCCACTCTGGATGAGGCCAATATTGTTTCTTGTTGGACCGTAAAAAAGATTGTTGATCTTGAGACCATCTGCTTTATCCGCACCATGGAACTCTACAAAAATTTAAGCTCCAAAAAGCTGGATCGCTACTTAACCAGATACGACATTGACACACTAGTCTGGCCTGAACTGCTGCTCACTCAGGATATTTTTCGTATTATTTCCGTACCCAATGCCATTGATGTTGAATATTTTGCTGAAGGCCGGGCTAAACTTTTTGAGTACCGTATCGACGAACATTCTTCACTTCGTGGCCAGTTGATCATGGAGTGTTCTTTCCCCCCTAATGTCCTCATTGTTGGGATAACTCGAGAACAAAATCTTTTTATTCCTGACGGGTCAACGGTTATCCATAAGGATGATAAAGTTATTTTTATGGGTACCGATTCGGCCTTGGATACACTGGCTGCAACCATATTTAAGTCAAATAATGTTATTAAAACTGCGGTTCTCATAGGTGGAGGCAGTGTTGGTTTTATGCTGGCACAGAGACTTGAACGGACAGGCATTAGGGTAAAGATCATTGAACATGATAAGGCCCGTTGCGAATTTCTTGCCGATAACCTGAAAAAAAGTCTGATTCTGCATGGAGATGGAACAGACCTGGAACTTCTTGAAGGTGAAGGGGTTGATGATGCAGATGTGGTTGTCTGTATAACCAACAATGATGAAAAAAACCTTCTCTGCTCTCTCCTTGTTAAGCAACTTGAGCCTACACGCCGAATTATAACCAGAGTGAACAATCTCAGAACCGGGCAACTCTTTGAGCGTGTTGGGATAGATGTCACTGTTTCCTCCAGGGATTCTGCAATCAAAGAGTTGTTAAATCGTGTCCAGGCAAGAAATGTTGATATTCTTGCACTGGTTGAGGGTGGCCAGGGGGAGGTCTTACGCCTGACGCTTCCTGAAAATTTTCAGAAAACCAGGGTGGTTGATCTGGATTTTAAGGTGCAGGCAATCATAGGGATCATTAAACGTGGCAGAAAACTCACCATTCCCAATGGTGGATCAATTCTGGAAGCAGGCGATCAGTTAAAGATATTCACCATGGCAGAGGATGCCGAAACGGTAAAAAACTTCTTTAGTTAATGAAACTCAATAATATTCTAAACGCTCTGGGGATCATCCTTGTAGCCTTTGGAACCATATTACTCACGCCCATAGTAGTTGCCCTCATAGAACAGGAATACACCTCTGTTCTGCCTTTTATAACCGCATCGCTAACATCCATTGCCCTTGGATTTCTTTTTCAGCACTACGGTGGCTTCTCCAGGAATTTTGATAATCTCAAGCGAAATGAAGGGCTGTTAATTGTCTCCTTGGCCTGGGTTGTTACTGCTGCCATGGGTGCAATCCCATATCTTTTCTATGGCCTTTCTCCACTAGATGCCTATTTCGAATCAGTATCCGGAATCACCACCACCGGTGCTACCATCCTGGTTGATTTCTCTCTATACCCAAAAGACTTTTTTTTCTGGCGCAGTCTCAGCCAATGGCTCGGCGGTATGGGAATTATCGTTTTGTTCGTCGCTATCCTGCCTCAGTTTGCTGTGGCTGGCAGGCAGATTTTCTTTGCAGAAGCACCCGGTCCAACAGAAGAAAAAGTAACACCAAGGATAACGCACACGGCAAAGGCCCTGTGGCTTGTATATATCCTATTGACAGTCCTTGAAATAGCTTTTTTGTTTGCTGCCGGCATGCCTCTTTTTGATTCGATATGCAATGCCTTCACAACTATGGCAGCCGGTGGCTTCTCTCCCAATCCTCTTTCTATTATGGGATATGAGAGTTCGCGTATTACCTGGATTGTTACCTGTTTTATGTTTTTAGCAGGAAGCAACTTTGCCCTTCAATATCGTCTCCTAATACAAGGTAAGCCGCGCCCTTTATTACAAAATGAGGAATTTCGTTTCTACGGAATTATAGTAGTGGTTGTTTCAAGCTGTCTCTGTATTTCTCTTTTACTTGATGGTACAACCACAGCCATCCATGCTGTGCGCGATAGTCTGTTTCAAATAGTATCTTTGATAACCACCACCGGATTTTCATCGGCTGACTTTGCCCTGTGGAGTGTGTCTGCCCAGACCATTCTATTAACCATGATGCTGATCGGTGGATGTGCAGGGTCTGCTGGCGGTGGGGTAAAAGTTATACGGGTACTGTTCGGTTTTAAATACCTCAAACGGGAAATCACTCAGATTATCCATCCCCAGGCAATTCTCCCAATTAAAATTGATCACAAGCCAGTGGCGCAAGATACTCAGAGCCAGATTGTTGGTTTTCTTTTCTTCTATATTTTGCTGATGACAGTATCGGCAATTTTGGTGACTATTATTGAGGGGGATGCTTCTATTGGATTAGTGGGGACTGCAGCAACTATCGGTAATATTGGACCTGGCTATGGGGATATCGGACCTATGGGTAGTTTCGGTGGACTATCGGTATTGACTAAAGTTATTTTTATAATCAATATGATTGTTGGCCGTCTTGAACTAATTCCTTTCTTGGCCATGCTGCATCCTGATTTCTGGAAATTCAGAAAATAAGCAAAATTTTCTGCTGTATGATTAGGAGGTGTTTGACTATATAGGTGAAGTGAGAATTATCAGATTCACCCCTATGACTATTTATTCATCTTTTTTGTCTCAGGAAGTCCAGCTGTGCTACGGCAATATGTCTATGGCAATACGCATACAATCTATGTGTAAGTATACAACGAGGCGTTTGCTTGTATTTTGTTTTTCTCAGAAATCAGGTTGTCTGATCTATTGAAAATTAGAATTCATTTCTCAGCTGGGGATGAAAAAAGATGCTGATACGTTTCCAATTTATTCAAAGGTGCCCAGTTGTGGACTGAGTAATGTGTCCACCATACGATTCGCAAAACCCCATTCATTGTCAAACCATATTAGCATTTTCAATAAGCGGTTGCCGCTAACCCGGGTTTGAGACGCATCCACGATTCCGCTGTGGGGATCGTGATTAAAATCGACGGATGCGTGTGGTTCTTCAGTAAACGCAGTAATTCCTTTCAGAAAGCTGTTACTTGCCTTTTCGATCAGCGCATTAACTTCTTCTACTGTAACATCGTTTTTTAGTTGCAGGCTTAAATCCATGACCGAGACATTTAAAGTCGGGACACGCAGGTGTAAACTTTCAATACGGCCTTCGAGGTGTGGCATCAAGCGGGAGATTCCTCGTGGCAATGCCGTATCCACTGGAATGATGGAGGCGACTGCTGCTCGGGTGCGGCGCAGATCACTTCCGTACGCATCAATTACAGGCTGATCGTTCATGGCTGAATGGATGGTGGTGGTAACTCCCTGGTCTATGCCATATGCTTTATCAAGAAGATAAAAAACCGGTAGTATGCAATTGGTTGAGCAGGAACCAAGCGATATAATGCGATGATGGGTCTGAAGTTGTTTCTCGTTAAGACCCGCGATAAGAGTGAAATCAACGGATGTGCCAGGTTGACTCAGGAGTACTTTTGTGGCCCCTTGGCTCAGGTGCTGTTTGAGGTCGTCACGGTTCTTATATCTTCCCGTACAATCGAGCACAATATCAATGTTGTGTTTAGACCAGGGCAGCTGGAAAAGAGAGTCGTGGTGGAGGATTTGAATTGCTCTGTTGTTGATAGTTATTTCATCATTTGCCACGTCTACTTTATGCTGGAAGCGTCCATGAGTACTGTCATAACGCAGCATATAGGCCATGGTTTCGGTATCTGCAAGCTCGTTGATAGCAATGATTTCTATCCTGTCCTGTAACTCCCGCTCGTAGAGAGCGCGCAAAACAGAGCGCCCTATACGGCCAAATCCACTTATAGCAATTCTCAGTTTTCGCATCCTATTTACCAAGGCAAAACTGTTCAAAGATAACATCGAGTATATCTTCGGTGGTGGTTATTCCCACGATTCCATTGAGTTGCTCGAGGCATTCCTGAAGGTCAATGGCAAGTAGATCACTGGTGAGTGCGGTTGCAAGCCCCTCTTCTAGTCTGAGCGCCGCGTCCTTTGCATCGAGGAGTGCGGCTTTGTGCCTGATATTTGGGGCGCAGCCTTCCTCTTGCCACTGATCCTTTCCACCGGTAACCGTTGTGAAAATAGCATTTTTAAGCTGCTCAATACCCTGCTGCTGTTTTGCGGAAATATGAATACAACTGTTGTTTTCCGTCTTCAGTTCAAGCTCTGAGGGTTGAAGTCTCTGAGTAGAGAGATCACTTTTATTGGAAACCAGTAGCAGCGGTTTGTGACTCACCGTTGCAAACAGCTCTCTGTCCTCTTCTTCGATACCTCTTTTAGCATCGAGCATAAAGAGCACCAGATCCGCCTGATCGATCTGTTTTCTGGCCCGTTCAATTCCCATCAGTTCGATTTCGTCGGCGCCATGCCGGATACCTGCAGTATCTACAATACGTACAGGAACACCCTGGATATCCAGGTACTCCTCTATGGTATCACGGGTCGTGCCTGGAATGGCAGTGACAAGTGCCCGCTCTTCCTGTAGCAGGGTGTTGAGCAGGCTGGATTTCCCTACGTTGGGAAGGCCAACGATAACCACGGATATACCATCACGGAATATTTTCCCCTCATCGGCCTGGCGGAGCAGGCTTTTAAGAGGAGGCAGAATGTCAGCTCGCACCTGTTGAAGAAGAGATGCGTATTGGATAATTTCTATATCTTCATCTGGAAAATCAATGGCTACTTCCACCACTGCACGCATCTGAACAAGTATTGTACGAATAGCATCAACCCGGTTGTACAGTGTACCCCCTAATTGATCGAGAGCCATATCCATACCCTTTCGTGTCCTGGCGGAAAGGATGTCAATAACCGCCTCTGCCTGTGTCAGATCGATTCTGCCATTGAGATAAGCTAGTTTGGTGAATTCGCCAGGATCAGCAAGACGTACGCCGAGTTGAATAAGGAGTTCCAGAACAGACTGTAGGGCAAGGAAATTCCCGTGACAATGAATTTCGACCACATCTTCACGGGTGTACGTTTTTGGGGCTGCCATAAAGACAGCCAGTACTTCATCGAGGGGCTTTTTATCCATTGGATGAACAATGCGCCCGTAATAGAGACGATGGCTTTCAAAGGAACAGTTTTTGCCAAGAGGCTGGAAAACAGTTTTCAGAAAGGGGAGTGACATGGGTCCGCTCATGCGGATAATGCCTATTCCCCCGGACCCAGGTGGGGTGGAAATGGCGGCAATGGTTTCACTACTTTCCATATTTACACCGCAACGCCGCTTTACGACTCGTTGTCTTCCTGGGGTTTCTTGGTGTTGCCGGATTTGCCGCGTCTGTTCTTACCGCTGTTCTTATTAGCACCCGGTTTTTTGCCCTTGCCGGGCTTATAGATAAGAATTTTTTTGAATAATCCATCACCAACACTGCGTGAACGGATATCTTTGTCTTCCTGGAGGGTGACATGTACAATGCGACGTTCGGAAGGATTTAAGGGCGGGATAGCCTGGGTTTTACCATCTTCTTTAACAAGAGCTGCAAGCTCTTTAGCCCGCTCTATTAACTCAACTTTACGTTTTTCACGAAATTGACCGATATCAATGGAAAGACGAATCTTTTCTTCTACCTTTCTTGCCACCAGTTTGCGTAACAGATACTGGAGTGAATCAACAATTTTTCCATCCTGTTCGGTGAGTGCTTCTTCGTGCTCATCACCAACCTGACAGCGTACCGTCCCGTTAGAGATTTCCATTGTGACTTCCGAAGGAAATCCCATAAGTTTCAAGAGCTCTTCCAATTGCAGACGAACAAGTTCAGCGCTCTCTGGTTTTAATTCAGAGGGAGCCTTTTTAACCGGTTGTGGCTTCTTCTCTTCTTGAGCTGTTGGTTCCTTTTCAGCTTCGGGAGCATCCTTTACATCTTTTTTGGGCGGTGCTTTTTGAGGTTTGGGCTTTGTCGCTTTTGCCTTGGAGGGTTTTGAGGGGGCAATGACTTCTTTAACCTCCTCCTTAATGCTCCCAGCATTAGAATCAAGCTCAAGACCTTTTACCACAGCTCTGATATGAGCTTTTTTACGAATAAGCCCAAAAATACCAAGAGAACCGGTCTCAACAACCTCAATGGCGAGTTCTTCCTGGGGGGCTTGCAGGGTATCACAGGCCAATTTAATGGCGTCTGTTATTTCTTTTCCGAAAAAATCTTTTTTTACTGAAGACATATTTGAGTTTATCCTTGCGGGAATGGTCAGCAGGAAAATGACCTGTTCACTACAGATAACAGGTCATTTCAAGTTTGACTGAAAAAATGTTAAGCCTTTTTCTGGCGATTAATCATCTGCTGCTGGAAGATAGCAAGCAGGTTGTTGACAAACCAGTAAAGCACCAGACCGGATGCGAAATTGACAAACATAAAGGTAAAGAGCACAGGCAGGAACATCATGATTTTCGCCTGGGTTGGGTCTGCCGTTGTAGGTGTCATTTTTTGCTGAAGGAACATGGACGCACCCATCAGAAGGGTTAGAACTGGGATTCCTCCAACATAGGGAATATCCAACCCTATGAAGAGACGATCTGGAGCAGAAAGGTCTGTAATCCAAAGCATAAAAGGAGCATGACGCAGCTCAATGCACATGAGCAGAACTTTATAGAGAGCAAAGAATACAGGAATCTGTAAAACCATGGGAAGGCAACCGCCAAGGGGGTTTACCTTATAGGTTTTATAGAGATTCATCGTCTCCTGATTCATTTTGGTAGGATCGCCTTTATACTTTTCCTTAAGCTTTGCCATTTTGGGCTGCAGTTTCTGCATATTCTTCATGGACTTCAAACCCTTCTGGGTAATGGGCCAGAAGACTGCCTTGAAAATGACAGTTACTAAAATAATGGCAATACCGTAATTTTTAAAAATACCAAAGAAGAAGTTGAGCAGGTAGAGGGTTGGCTGGGCAATTACATCAAACCAGCCAAAATTGACCGCCTTGTAGAGGTTCGAATCGGCTGCTTTCAGGATATCAAGTTTTTTGGGGCCAAAGAAAAGTTGATAGCTGTAGACCTTCTCTTCTCCCGCCTGCAGGGTATCAAGCTCGCTGTTCATCTGCATTTTGATGCCATTTTCTCCAAACGAGGCCATGGTCATGGATGTTGCACTCTTCTCCTGCGGAAGAATAGCACAGATAAAATAGGTTCCCTCATATCCCGCCCAGTCCATCTGGCCGCTCACGGTACCGGGACCTGATTCATAGAGATCAGAGTCTACTTCCGTAAGAGATTCGTTCATATAGTATGCGGGACCCACAAAGAGAAACTGGCTTCCGGGGCCGGATTCTCTAAATGGGGTGTTGGATTGATGTAGGGCCGCATTTCCTTGCAGGACACCTGAGGAGACATTTTTGACTCGTACGTTGAGGTCCATCAGGTAGCTGTCTTTGGAAAAACTGTATTCCCGTATAACTTCAAGTCCATTTCCCTGACCTATCATCGTCAGGCTGCCATTGTTTCCTTTAAAAGAGACTTCCTTCCCACCGGCATCATAAAAGGTGGCTGCAGGAGCAACACTTCCCCAGGAAAATTCAAGAGGGAATCCTTCCGCTCCATCCACCTTGACCATTTGCATGCCCGGTGAACCCTCATCCGAGGTCTCTTTGTAATCTTTGAGGATAAAACTTGTGATAGCACCGCCATCTTCACTGAGGATTGCTGTGTAGAGGTCGGTATCTACGGTTAATGATTTCGCACCTCTTTCAGGGCGTACCATGCTTTTTGCAGCGGCGGAGAGAGCAGCAGATGGCGCTGATATTATTTCAGGGTCTTGAGATGCTGGCGTATCCTTTGTTACTTGTTCTGTTTGGGTAGTAGTCTCTTCTAGAGGAACCTCTGTCGGGCCAAAGCCCACAAAAAAGTATTGATACCCGATAAGAATTACAAATGAGAGAATAATTGCTAAGAATGTTCTGTAAATATCCATGCTTTAACCACGTTAAGAAAGAAAGGGCGCATACTGGTAGCGCCTAAGTAGTACATCTAGTGTGTTTACTGTTTTCTGCTTTTTCATCATCTGTCGAGCACTTTTCCTGGCCACCTTTTGAGGGCGGAACAGGGTCGTAGCCTCCCGCACAAAATGGGTGGCATCGTAGTATTCGGCCAAACGACAGCAGAAGGCCCCGCAACGTGCCATGGGATTCAATGGCCTCAATTGCATAACAGGAGCAGGTAGGGGTAAAACGACAACTTGGGGGGAGAAGAGGAGAAATGATATACCGGTAGCCTCGAATCAGGCCCAGCGGAATTTTTTGGATAAGCAGACGAATCTTCATCGGATAAACACAGAAAAAGAGATGTCAAAAATCCAGTCACACATCAAAGATCCATCCACGCCTTGGCATGGCTTCAAATTCCAAGTTTTGTAACAGAGGAGGCAACTTCGGCGGGAGATTTCTGGTGAAAATCGGGACGGACAGCAAAAACAATATCAGCACAGGCGGGATAGAGAGATCGTTCCAAACGAAACGATTCACGAATAATTCGTTTTATTCTATTCCGCTTAACCGCTCCTTTGAGCTTGCGGTGGATACTGATTCCAATTCTATTGTATCCCAGTGTATTGGGATACAAAATCAAGCTAAAGCCGTTACCGTGTCGCCGTGTTCCCAGCCGATAGACTCTATCAAACTCCCGCCCCTTACGAAGCAGGGCTGTTTTCGGGAGTTTGAGCCTCGGCAACGTTACCTAAGCGGAGAGACGCTTACGACCTTTGGCACGACGGGAATTTAAAATTGCACGGCCTGCACGAGTGGACATCCGTGAACGAAATCCATGGGTACGTTTACGCTTAATATTACTGGGTTGAAAGGTACGTTTACTCATTACTGACTCCTTGTCCGCATAAAAACGGGGTTATCGCTTGTAAAACCGGGTGTTTCTTAAGTTACAGAGATTCGCTGTTCTTCCCGGATAATTTGCCCTGCACAACCTGTCCACTGAATCTCAACTATTCGCAGGGGCGTAAAATCAACAAAGATATAACATTAACCATATTGGGTGCACGGTGTCAAACATTTTCGCAATGGCTTGCACAAGCAATTTGCCTGTGCTACTCTTTTGCCCAAGGGTTACAAAGGGAAAGGTTGAAAAACAAAGAGTGGAAATAAATTATGCATCCTAAAATAACATATGATGATCTGAACTGGCACACGATGTGGCAAAATGCCAGGGATAAGAAGTCATGGACCGCCAAGGGCCCTGCCGATTGGGACAAAAAGGCTGTATCCTTTGCGAAAAGAAACAGCGATTCGTCCTTTGTAGATCTTGTTCTGAAACGTATTCCCCTGACTAGTAAAACAACGGTGCTTGATGCCGGTGCTGGTCCAGGGACCCTCTCATTACCACTTGCGCCACAAGTTCAATCCGTGACAGCCATTGACTATTCAAAGGGGATGCTTGAAGCTTTAAATGATCAGGCACAACAACAGGATATTGGCAATATTAGAACGGTGCTTGGTTCGTGGGAGGATGACTGGCAAGAGTTAAATGTCAAAAAACATGATATCTGTATTGCTTCACGTTCTCTTAGTGTACCTAATCTTCAGGCGGCCCTCGCTAAGCTCAATTATTTCGCCAATGATTCTGTTTTTGTTGTTGATCGAATAAATCCGACACCATTTGATAATGGTGCCTTTACTGCACTGAACAGGCCGTTTCGTTCAGGCCCTGATTATATTTATACAATCAACACATTGTATTCCATGGATATACACCCCTGCGTTGATATTATCAGTCTTGATAAGACAGCCACATTTTCTTCTATGGATGATGCACTTGAGTCCTATCGTTGGATGTTTAAAGATCTGACAGAGGAAGAGGAGTGTAAACTCGAAGAATATATCCAGAGTAACAGCAGCAAAGGGGACGATGGCGAGATTACTGTTAACCGGTCATACCCATCCCGCTGGGCCTTGATCTGGTGGAAAGTAACTCGCTGAGTCCATGCATTTTTCTTCAATTGCCCATGTTCTTGGAGTGCTGCTTATTGTCACCGGCTGCTCCATGTCGTTACCAATCGCCTGTTCCATTTACTACCAGGAAAGCGACCTTCTCCCTCTGCTCTATTCCTTTGGTATCACCATCGCCGCAGGGATTCCATTATTTCTGGCTTTCAGAAAACATAATGATTTAAATATTAAGGATGGTTTCTTTATTGCTGTAATCGGCTGGATTTTTGTCTCCGCCTTTTCTGCCATTCCTTTTATGCTTCACGGTGCCATCCCATCTTTTACCGATGCCTTTTTTGAGATGATATCTGGCTATACAACAACCGGGGCCACCATTCTTAATGACATAGAAGCGGTGCCACATGGTTTATTGTTCTGGCGTAGTCAAACCCACCTTCTTGGCGGAATGGGCTTCCTGACCCTTGCGATTATATTTCTTCCCCACGGTATGGGAGGGCTTCGTCTCTTTCGTGCCGAATCGAGTCCCGGACAGGTGATTACCAAAGAAAAATTCAAACCACGCAACCGTGATACCATGGTGATGCTGTGGTGGATATATATTGGCTTGAATGGGCTACAGATCCTGCTGCTGGCGCTTGGCGGAATGCCCATCTTTGATTCTATCTGTACCGCATTTGGAACTGTGTCAACGTCCGGTTATTCAACCAGAAATGCAAGTATTGGGGCCTATAACAGTGCCTATGTTGATTGGATTGTTATTCTCTTTATGTTTCTTGGCGGCTTAAGTTTTGTGTTGATTTATCAGGTGCTGCGGGGAGATGTGAAGGCACTTAAAATAAATACAGAATTCAAATGGTATCTGGGGTTTTTGTTCTTTTTCTGCGGGTCCATTACCCTGATTTTATGGTCAAAGGGAACCTATCATAACTTTTTTGATGCTCTTCGGTACGGTACCTTTCAGATAGTGTCGATTCTGACTACCACGGGGTTTGGGACTGCTGATTATGAACTGTGGCCGCATTCCGCCCAGATGCTTCTTTTTATTGTCTGCTTTATCGGAGCCTGTGCCGGTTCAACCACGAGTGGTATCAAAGTTGTCCACTATATTATTATCTGTAAATATATGTATGCATCGATTCGCAAAATATTCTTTCAGCCGATGGCTGTTATTTCCCTGAGAGTGAATGGCCGCACTATAGATGATGATATTATCAGTCTGGCCATGTGCTACTTTATTATTAATATCTTTATGGTTTTACTTGGCGGCTTTGTGATGACTCTCACCGACAATATGGATTATAGTTCGGCCATGAGTTCGGTGATTTCAGCGCTTATGAATATAGGGCCAGGATTCGGTGATGTGGGGCCCACCCATAACTTTGCTTTTATTTCCGATTTTGGTAAGTGGTTTCTTTCCTGGAATATGTTGGTGGGAAGGCTGGAGATGTTTTCTGCGCTTGTCCTCTTTATTCCCTCGTTCTGGGAAAAATAGTTGTCACGATAGAAAAAGCTCTCGGACATCCTTCAGGTGGAGAGAGTCGCAGATAACAATGGCGCGATCTCCTGCGTTAACCTTCGTTTCACCCACTGCTGTTTCCCACTTTCCATCCCGAAAAACAGAACCGACAATAATTTTTTCCGATAATTTGGCGTCAAGGTTTGCCAGAGTCTTTTTGGTGATTATGGACTTTGGTGCGGCGATAAGGTCAACTACTTCTGCGTCAAATCCATGCATATGGGAGACGGAGAGCATTTCACTTCTTCGGATAAAGGTGAAGATTTCGTTTCCTGCTAGAATCTTTTTGTTGATAGCAATATCGGAACCACTAGTCGAGGCAAGCACTACATATTCTTCCTTGTTTACAAGGGATATGGTTTTTGCTTTACGGTGTGTTTCCCCTTGAGTTTCCACGATATGTTTCACCAGCATACAGGTCATGATATTGGTTTCATTTTCACCCGTTGCTGAAATGAAGGTGTCTATATCGGCTAGCCCTGCAGCGTTCAGGACAGCTTTGTCCGATCCATCTCCGAGCAATACTTCGGTGTTCGGCAGCATGGAGGAGAGTTCACTGGCTCGTTCTGCATTCTTTTCAAGGAGCTTTACCCGTACTGTTTTTCCAAGCAGTTGAGCAATCCGACTGCCAACCAGGCCACCGCCAACAATCATCACCCGAAGTCGGCGTTCCTTTTTCATGCCCGTCAGTTCCATTAAACGGGGCAGTTCCTCGGTACCTGCCATAATCAATATCTGGTCGTGGGGGAGTACTTCAGTTTTGCCCGTTGGGATGATAGTGGTGATCCCTCTGGCGATTGCGACAACTCTGAACGCGATATCGTTGTAGGCACGTGCAATTTCGATTAAGGTTTTGTTAGCAAATTGTGAGTCGTCATCGATCCTTGCGGCCATGGCCTGCATTTTTCCAAGGGCAATGTCGATAATTTCATCCCCTGCGGTTCGTTTAATAAGACGAACAATTTCCTGGGCGGCTAATTCCTCGGGGTGAATAAAGAGGTCGATTTTGAGATCTTCAGCATGGAGCAGGGAGTCTTTTTGGCCATATTCCAGAGAACGGACTCGTGAGATTTTCTGCTCGACCCCAAAGCTATCGGCAATAATTGCAGAAAGCATGTTCACCGCATCGTTGTCGGTGACGGCAATCACAAAGTCCATATTCTTCGCATTTGCCTCTTTCCAGCATTCAATTGACATGGCAGAACCAGTGATAAGCCGAGCATCAAGATTTTCGTCGGCCCGGCTGACAAGTTTGGCGTCGGCCTCGATAATGGTTACGGCATATCCTTCATGTACCAAGCGTTTAGCCAGATACAGACCAATACCACCAAGGCCCAGGATAAGGATGCTTTCTGCGGGTGTTGTTTTTTTTCCAAACATACTATTTCCCTTAAGGGGATGCTGAAGTTATATTGTACGGCTTGCAAGCTGTTATTCTATTAGGTACTATACAAATTTACGACTCTTATTCACAACAACTAGCTGGTAAATAGATTTAACAGCTTAAAATAATTACACTTACGGTTTAGTTAATAATTATGGATTCATACGATATTGCAGTTATAGGGGCCGGTCATGCCGGTTGCGAAGCAGCTCTTGCGGCTGCCAGGATGGGCTGTAAAACCCTGGTGATTGTTATCAATATAGACACCATTGGGGCAATGTCCTGCAATCCTGCCATCGGTGGGCTGGCCAAGGGGCATCTTGTGCGTGAGATTGATGCGCTTGGCGGCGAGATGGCTAAAAATATTGATGCCACTTCCATCCAGTTCCGCAGGCTTAACACCAGCAAGGGCCCAGCTGTTCGCTCTTCACGTGCTCAGGCTGATCGCTTGCTGTACCGGATTCGTATGAAATCGGTGATGGAGGCGCAGGAGAATCTTGAAATTAAGCAGGCGGAGGTGGATTCTTTGATTATGGAAGATAATCGGATCTGTGGCCTGCGTACAACACTCGATGAGGAGATTGCTGTAAAGGCTGTGGTAGTTGCCACAGGCACTTTCCTTAACGGACTTACTCATATTGGTCTGAAAAACTTTCCTGCCGGCCGTATGGGAGATCCGCCCTCTGCAAATCTTTCTACCTGGTTTAAGGAGATCGGTTTTAGCATGGGACGAATGAAAACAGGAACCGTGCCACGCATTGATGCACGATCAATAGATTACTCCGAACTTGAAGAGCAGCACTCCGATCAGCCACCGGCGTTTTTCTCGTTTTCAAGCAAGGGTGATTATACCTTGCCGCAACGTCCCTGCCATATCACTTACACAAACGAAGAAACCCATGCAGCAATTCGGGCAGGTATTGATAAATCTCCCATGTATGCAGGAATTATAGAAGGAATTGGAGCACGTTACTGTCCATCCATTGAAGATAAGGTAATGCGTTTTCCCGAAAAAGACAGACATCAAGTTTTTCTGGAACCGGAAGGTCTCGATACAACGGAGATCTATCCTAACGGGTTACCGACAAGCTTGCCTCTTTCCACTCAGCTTGCCATGCTGCACTCTATTAAAGGGCTGGAGAATGCAACTATCGTTCGTCCTGGATACGCCATTGAGTATGACTATATTGACCCACTGGAACTGAAACCAAACCTTGAAACAAAACGAGTGGCAAGTCTGTTCCTTGCCGGACAGATTAACGGCACCTCTGGCTATGAAGAAGCTGCTGCTCAAGGATTGATGGCGGCAATTAACGCAGTGCATATGATACAGAACAAAGAGCCTCTTGTTCTCAGCCGTGCCCAGGCCTATATTGGTGTTTTGATAGATGATCTGGTCACCTGTGGAACCAAGGAGCCCTATCGGCTCTTTACGTCGCGTGCGGAATACAGGCTTCTGCTGCGTGAAGATAATGCAGACACCAGGCTTTGTGAAATCGGTCATGAAATAGGACTGCTGCAGGATGAGGATTATCGCTCTTTTCAGCAGAAACAGGCTGCGCTTGAAGCTGGAGTGGCCCTTCTTGAATCAATGTATGTAAAACCAAACGAGGCAACAAACGCTGCTCTGATTGCAGAGGGAACTGTCGGTTTGAAACAGAAGTGCACTCTGGCGGACCTGTTGCGTAGACCAGAACTCTCTCTTGCCCAAATCAGCCTGCTTCCCATGGAACCAGAAGAGGACCAGGAGAAGGTCAGGGCGCTTGTTCAGTCCTATGTCTATGGTGAAATCCAGCTCAAAGTTAAGTTTCAGGGCTATATTAAACGTCAGGAAGAACAGGTTGCCCGCTTTAAGAAAATGGAAGAAATGGCGCTTCCGGAGGATATCGATTTCAAAACCCTTTCTGGACTTTCCAATGAAGTGGTTGAAAAATTATCTAAGGTGCGTCCCCGTTCGTTGGGGCAAGCTTCTCGGATTTCAGGCGTGACTCCTGCGGCTATCTCTGTTCTTCAGGTTCATATGAGAAAACTGCAGGGAATGAAAAAGCAATGATAAGTTTTCCCGATATTGATCCGGTGATCTTTGGTATTGGTCCGCTACAGGTTCGCTGGTATGGGTTGATGTACGTTCTTGGCTTTACGGCCAGTTATTTTCTGGTGCTGAAGCAGATACGTGACTTTTCCTATAAGGCACTTGAACCCTGGTTTGAAAATCTTAATCTTATACTGATCCTCTCCGTGGTTATTGGTGGACGACTTGGTTACGTTCTTTTTTACAACTTCTCCTACTATGTACAGCACCCTCTTCAAATTCCAGCCACCTGGACTGGCGGAATGTCTTTTCACGGGGCCTGTATCGGCGTTCTAATTGGCGGCTGGCTCTATACCAGAAAAAAAGAGTTGGATTACTGGAAGGTTGCCGATATCTATGTGGTCACTGTCCCCGTAGGTTTGGGGCTTGGCAGGTTTGGAAATTTTATTAACGGGGAGCTGTTCGGCAGGACTTCCACTGTCCCCTGGGCCATGGTCTTTCCGGGGGGTGGCCCGCAGCCCCGGCATCCGTCTCAACTGTACGAGATGCTCCTTGAAGGAGTACTGTTGTTCACAATCCTCTGGGTCTTAAAGAGCAGGCCCTGGAAAGGTAACAGGTATTGGCCACACGGCAGTATGGTCTGTCTCTTCCTTGCCAGTTATGGAGCTTTACGGGTGTTTGTTGAGTTGTTCCGTGAGCCTGATCAACAGATAGGATTTGTGTTGGGAGGAGTAACGCGAGGCCAACTTTTGAGCAGCTTGATGCTGATCAGTGGAGTAGTAATCTGGAAAATTTTACAGAACAAGAATACACAGCAATAAAAAGTATGTTTTCTGGAATTTCCTTACCTCGGAACCAAAGAGTTTAGCAGTGCTCCACCAGGGGTTGATCCAGTTGTCTCGTAATAGTTTCTGCTATACGAGATGACTGGATCAACCCCTGGTGGAGCACTGATGAATCTCTTATAACCTCAATTACTGGACTCTGCCGTATAGCGTTTTTCCCGGCTTAAACTTTACCGCATTATGCGCCGGAATAATAATGTCTTTTCCAGTCTGTGGGTTGCGGCCTTTTTTCTGTACCCGTTCAACCACGCTGAATGTTCCAAAACCTAAGAGACTTACTTTTTCACCATCTTTCATTGTTTTTACCATATTTTGAAGAACACCGTTTAAAACCAACTCTGCCTTGACTTTGGTGGTACCTGCTGCCTCAGCAACTGATGCTACAAGTTCTGCCTTGTTCATAACTGCTCCCTTTTCTTTCTTGATCTTGTACATTTAATCACCCATAGGGCACCAAATGACAGGCTTCTTAACTGAATTGAAATTCAATCTTCAGGTAATTAAAGACCACAGCCTGAACAAAAAAACAATTGAGGGAAATACGTATTCTTTGCTAGGTATATATACCTAGTTTTTTGTGTCGTGTTTCGTAATAGATTGATAATGTATGGAAAAAGTGAGTGTGGCAGCTGACGGGATTATAGGTAAAATTCGTATTTATTTTGCAACCATGCAGTGATTACCGTCTTTTGAGGCGAAAAATGACAGAAAATGGGTTGGGGAGGGGCGAGTGTCGTGTCAATAATGAGTTGTCGCGATACTAGGTTTTTAAGAGTTGTAATACTTCCTGAACCAGACGATCTATTCCTTCAGCTATCTGATCGACTCGTGAATCCAACATATAGCAGGGAGTGCTGACGACCTTCCGTTTAATGTCCACCGTGACTTCTCCCTGCATTGTTGCAGTGTGGTGTGCTCCCATGGATTCGATTGCTTGGGCGGTTGCGGGATCTTGACCAGTTGTGAGTTGCACATTTGTCAGAATTTTAGCGAGGATAACCGGGGCGATACAGAGAGCGCCAATTGGTTTTTTGTCACTAGCCATGGAACAGATTGCTTCTTCGACGTCCTTGTTGATGGTACATTCGGCACCATTGCAAGCGTAGTCGGAGAGGTTCTTGGCGGCTCCAAGTCCACCGGGGATAATCAGTGCATCATGAATAGCAGAATTGAAATCAGCAAGGTCTAAAATATCTCCACGTGCAATGCGAGCCGATTCAATAAGGACATTTCGCTGTTCATCCATTTCCTCACCATTTATATGGTTCAGTACATGGTGTTGCAGGATATTTGGGGCATAACATTGATAGTCCGCGCCGTTTTTATGGATGGCCCAGAGGGTGAGTGTTGCTTCGTGGATTTCAGATCCATCACGATTACCACAGCCAGAAAGGATCACAGCGATAGATTTTTTAGTCATGACATTTTTGTGAGGTAGAATGAACTACACTTGAAGGTGGTATATTGCCGGAAGGTTTCTGTACTTTTCGTCATAATCAAGGCCGTAGCCTATAAGAAATCCCTCGGAGATGGCAAAACCCACATAGTCGATTGTGATGTCATGCTCTCTGCGTTCTGATTTGTCAATCAAGGAGCAAATTTTCACGGATGCGGCACCTTCTTCTGCAAAATGAGCTGCGAGCCATTGCATGGTAAGTCCTGTGTCGATAATATCTTCGACCAGGAGAACATGGCGATTTTCTATGGATTGAGAGGGGCTGGAAACAAGGGTTATTTTGCCGGTGGACGAGGTACTGCTGCCGTAGGAGGAGACCTGGATAAAATCACAGCTGAGTGTCAGATCGATTTCCCGTACCAGGTCTGACATAAAGACAAAGGCACCCTTTAAAACACCTATGATCACAAGTTCTTTGCCCTCATAGTCTTTGCTTATCTTCTGGCCGAGTTCCCGGACGCGATCCAGGATTGTCTCTTTGCTGAGAACAATTTCTTTGTTTGAGTAGTCCATATGCCTTTCTAAAATATATAAGATAGTGAAGCATTCATATCCATAATTAATGTGTTACTATTCAGTAACTTTTCCCCAAAGTCAAGAGAAAGGAGTGGAAAAATGAATCCGCAGGAATTTGAGCCTTTCACAACCTTCATCCTGTTGACAAATCAATCCTCTTAGGGTAGATTATAAATTTCATTTATGAGAAGTATCAATTAACATGGTGATAGAAATTTCGGTCACTGTTTGAACCTTTAGACGAGTTATTCCATGGGAAAGTCATCTACTACACTTAATTCGGCATTTAATGGCGAGGTTACTTCGCTTCCGGGTGGAGAACATCTCAATAACTGTTTTGCCTGCGGAGCCTGCAGCGGAATATGTCCTGTATCTCAGGCGATTCCTGAATTTGACCCGCGCAAAATAATTCATATGATCCGCATGGGTATGAAGGAGCGATTGCTTACTTCGGATATGCTCTGGTACTGTTCGGGCTGTCGTTCCTGTGTTTTTGTCTGTCCCCAGGATGTGAAATTTGCCGATATTATGGGGGCCGTGAGCAAGCTTGCCTTAAAAGAAGGCTATGTGAGCGAAGAAACTCTGATAGAAAAAGGCAAGGCTGCAAAGGTTGAACGTGATCTCTGCGTTGCCTGTCTCACCTGTGTGCGCAGTTGCCCCTGGGAAATTCCCCAGATAGATAAACTTGGGGTTGCCACTATCGATGTGGAAGAATGTCGTGCCTGCGGGATCTGCGTTGAAGAGTGTCCTGCCAATGCCATTACACTGAATGAATCCCAGGATGAACAGCTTATTGCTGCCTGTGGTGTGAAATAAAAATACGATTTTTGAAAGATGAGGATAGAAATGAGTTTTGATCCTGCTATTACGTTGTTCAGTTGCCATTATACTTCCCAGCAGAGTTGTGCCGAGGAAGGAAAGGAACTGGAACAGCTAGGCTTCCCGGCCAGCATAAATCTGGTGAGGGTAGCCTGTACTGGAAAACTGCAGATAACAACTTTGCTGCAGGCCTTTGAAGATGGCGCCGATGGTGTTTATGTTGTTGGTTGTCCTGAAGATGGCTGCCATAACGTTAAGGGAAGTATTCGTGCGGCAAAGCGTGTTGCTGCTGTACGTGCAGCTCTTGAAGAGCTTGGTGTTGAGGGAGAGCGTGTCCAGATGTACCATCTTCCCCGAGGTTTGCATCCTGAGTTTGTTGCAAAGGGCAAAGAGATGGATGCTAGAATTCGCGATCTTGGGCCAAGTCCTTTTCAAAATTAGAGATTTTAGATACAAGTGGAGTAAATAAATGATTGTTGCAGAACGTAAGCCCATGGCTGAAATCGTAGAGATGGTTAAGGACTGCAAAAAAGTCCTGGTTCTGGCCTGTCGTGGTTGTGTCACAGTGTGTTCGGCTGGTGGTGAACGGGAAGCGGAGATTCTCTCTTCTCTTATCCGTCTTGGAATGAAAAAAGCCGGAAAGTCCATTGAGATAACCACCGGAAGTCTGGTGCGTCAGTGTGATCGTGAATATATTGATGAAATTGATCAGTGGGAGGGCAAGTATGATGCTGTCGTTTCTACTGCCTGTGGAGTTGGTGTCAATTTTATATCCAATCTTCGTAAGGAAACGATGGTGTATCCTGCACTGAACACGACTTTTTTCGGCGGATCAGCAGAGCAGGGTGTGTGGACAGAGCAGTGTGCCGGGTGTGGTGATTGTGTTCTCCATCTGACCGGAGGCTTATGTCCGGTAGCACGTTGTGCCAAGAGTCTGATGAATGGCCCATGCGGCGGATCAGTCGATGGCAAATGTGAAATTGATAAAGATGTGGAATGTATCTGGCAATCAATTTATGATCGTTTGGGTTCCTTTGACAGATCGGCGCAGATGGAAGTTATTGCCCCGATTCGTGACTGGTCAACGGCAGGACATGGCGGACCGCGTAAAATTGTACGTGACGATCTGACTGTGTAGCTTTGCCATCGTTTGATACCTTGATTCTTTTTATTTGTTTTTTAAAAATCGCTTCTGTGCCTCTGGTACGGGAGCGATTTTTTTTGTTTTAGGCTAGAATAGTTTATTATGAACTCCGATACCCAACAGTCAATTGCTCTGGAAACAGCTCAAGATTTAATTTTTGGAAAATGTGTGGTGCTGCCTGCAGAAGAGGTAAGCCTCTCTGCAAGCCTGAACCGCTTTGCTGCGCGGCCTCTTGCAGCTCTCGAGGCACTTCCGGGATATGACCAATCTCTCAGGGATGGTTTTGCCATCGGGGAGCAGGTGCAGGGAGGTGGGAGTTCTTTTGAAATCATCGATGAAGTTGCGGCTGGAGACACGAGAAAGCTTACCCTTGCATCTGGGGAGGCCATACGGATAATGACCGGCGGTCTGGTTCCGGATGGTACGCTGAGGGTTGTGCCAAACGAATTGTGTAGCGTTAACGGGGGGAGAGTTCACTGTGTCTCTTTTTTGCAAACTTCTCAAAAGAGCTTTATACATCATAAAGGGCGTGAGCTTGCCCAGGGGAAGCTCATTGTCGAGAGTGGTTCAGCTATCAGGGCTGAACAGCTGATTTTACTGGCAGGAGTTGGCTATAAAACAGTATCGGTGGTGCGGAAACCACGAGTGAGTTTTTTCTGTACGGGATCCGAATTAGTAATCGGTGGAGATGAAAAACTTTCCGGGCAGAAGTTTTCAGCGAACGCTCATCTGCTGCATGGGCTGATTGAACTTTCAGGGGCAAAGTTGCAGAAGCAGCGAACTGTCAGGGATGATCCCGATACTGTGCGGGAAACGATCAGAAAACTACTCTCGTCTCATTGTGATGTGATTATCAGTACAGGCGGGATGGGACCGGGGAAATTCGATCTGGTGGAAGAAGCCTTTCTGAATATGGGAGGTGAAGTTGTATATCGTTCGCTCCAGTTACGTCCTGGAAAATCCACACTTTTTGGCTTGCTTGGAAAGACCCTCTTTTTTGGAATGCCAGGGCCGCCTCCTGCCGTCCATCTTCTCTTTAATGAATTGATTCGCCCCGCAATTCTTGCCCTTCAGGGTGCTCGCTTCTGTCGTCCCAAAAGTATTCAGGCACGTTTGAGTGAAAGTCTCTATCTGCCCTTACATGGATTGCCTCGTTTGAAAAGCGGATTGTTGAGTTTCGAAGATGGAGAGTGTCGGGTTCGTCCATCCACTAGAGTTGATGTCTCAAATTGCTATATCCATTGTTCTACAGCAAAAAGAGAACTGAAAACCGGGGAGCAGGTCATTGTTCATATGACAGGATCACTGCCCTGTTTTGACTGACACACCGGACAAAAGAAGCTTGCCCTCCCTCCGATTGTCTCTTTTTTTATCGTTGTTCCGCATCTGGAACATGGCTCTCCTCTTTTGCCATAAATAAGGAAGTTCATTTGGAAATACCCTCCTTTTCCTGAAGCATCGACAAAATCACTAATGGTTGAACCGCCACATTGAATGGCATGTTTCAATGTTTTTCGGATGATGGTTCGTAAGTATTTCCATTCCTTGGCAGAGAGAGACGCGGCTGGCTGTTCAGGGTGGATGGACGCCCTGAAAAGGGACTCATTGGCGTAGATGTTACCGATTCCTGCGATGACATGACTATCCATGATAAACTTTTTGATCCCTACCTTGCGGCGGCGGGCAAGATCAGTCAGATAGGCGATTGAACAGGAAGGTGCAAAGGGTTCAGGACCTGTTTTAAAAAAGAATTGTTTTTCCAGTTGGGGCGCTGTCTTTGCTGGAAGCAGATGTACGGCACCAAACCTTCTTGTATCGTTAAAGCGTAGTTCCTTTTTGTTGTCGAGCTGCCAACAGATATGATCATGCTTTTTTGTGGCTGAGTTCTTGTCAAAAATACCCATATTCCCCGTCATTCCAAGGTGAATGATTAGAGCGCTGCCATTATCAGTTTTTAAGATCAGATATTTTGCTCTTCTGCTCAGGCTTATAATCTTGCCGTTACAAAGTTCATTGCTCATCTTCTGGCATTGAACCGGATAGCGAAGCTGCTTTCCGGAACAGCGAATATCCAGAATTGTTCTGTTGATAAGATGGGGGATTAGTCCCTGGCAGATTACTTCAACTTCGGGGAGTTCAGGCATGGGCTTTTTCTATTTGAGGGTTAGCTATTTGGCGAGTTACAGCATAATGCGAGGCTATATCCGCTATCGAGCATTCCTACAATAACGGGGAATGTTTGTTGAGTGGTATTGTTTCGTGAGAAAATAAATATTGCACCTTTGTCATTTTTAAGAATGATCTCTTGAAGGGTAATGTCTTGGAATCCTGGCATCCCTGTGGGGCTCAGCATTTTTTTTAATGCCTCTTTTCCTGCCCACAACATTGCCAGGCGGGAGAGCAGGGCGAGGTTAGGAAGGAAATCATTCAGGAGTTTCTCTTCTCGACTTGTGGCAAATCGTTCTGCGACCTTTTGCAGACTTTCTGCAGGATACTGAATGTCTATGCCGCAGTGATACTGACTGCAGAGTGCCGTGGCGTATTCTTTTGAGTGGCTGATGGATAACTCGGGCAAAACAAAGTCTACAGCAGTGATCGCACTGAAATAGGGACGTCCTGATTCTTCCGCAGCTATTCGGTAGTCATGGTGCCGAGGGAGGAGAATGCTGGATTCTTTTTTTTGCAGGTATTCATGCAGCACTTGTTTTGCACAGATTCTGCCACCTAACCATTCCAAGTGTCGCTTTTCGTAGCTAAAAGTAGCAAGTGTAGTCCGTTCTGTTTCGTGAAGCCAGTATGGTAGTGTATCTTTTGTTTGATTTCTGAGATTCGTTAATGATAGAATACTTACTGTTGCAAAGGTATCCTGATAAAGGGTTTTGGCAATGGTTAAAAACAGACCTGGCAGGGATGAGAAAGCAATAGTTTGTTTTCTGTGAGAATGCGGCATAAAGATTACCCTTGCTTTTTTAACTATTTCTGCTAACTAAATCCATAGGGATATTAATATTATTAGCAGCTACGGGACGGGGGAAGTGATGGCTGATGCCTTTCATCTGACAGGATTCGATTTTGTTATTGTTACACTATTGCTATTGTTCACAATTCGTGGGCTCTGGATCGGTTTTCTTCGCCAGATAACCACTCTGGTCGCGCTGCTTGTTGGCTATGTAATAGCAGGACAGTATCATGACAAACTTTTTCCTTTTTTGCGAGGGGTAACGGATAATCCCCATGCTGTTTTCTGGATGTCCTATGTGATTCTGTTTGGGATAACCTATGTTGTCACCATGCTACTCGGCAAAGGACTGGCAAGGGTGGTTGAGCTGACGGTCGCCGGCTGGTTCGACAAATTGCTCGGTGGTGCACTTGGTGCTGTAAAGGCGTGCATTATTGTGGTTCTCCTGAATATGGTCCTCTCCGGTATTCTTGCTCCGGAAAATGATATGTTGAGAAAATGTCAGTTCTGCCCCTATGTGACTAAAGGCACTGAGTATTTCCAGACTTTTATCAAGGATGATACCATGCGAAAGGCCTTTTTGCAGAATAAGCCTGCCATATCCGAAAAGAAAAAGGGGCAGGGAAAATCTTCAGGTGACGGGGTCCGTCCCTTTGTCCCCACAGCATTCCCCCAGGAATAAACGAGATTTATTTCTTTCGATAAAATGCAGCTAGTTTTTTTGGCGAAACTCCAAAGTAGTAGCCCAGGATTACCAGTTGGTTGATGATTGTAGTATGAATGGGACCTAATCGCTGCCATCTTCTGGCAGAGGTCGTGACACTTTGCGACAGGGTGCGTATCTTTCCATGCTTTCCTGCCTCTTTAACCAGCCTGTAGTCTTCCATGATCGGTACCTCAGGAAAACCCCCAATTGTAAGAAAGTCATCTCTTCGCATAAAGAGAGATTGATCTCCGTAGGGAAGGTGTAAAAAACGTGATCTAAGGTTTGCGCATTTCACGATAAGGTTTAACAGCAATCCTCCGCCATCGACTTGCAGTCTGAATGCTCCCAGATTATTTTCCGGGTTGTCAAGATACTGGAGTACGGCTGATGAAAAATCTGGTGGAAGCAGAGTGTCTGCATGAAGAAAGAGCAAAATTCTGGAGCATGCTGCATTGGCACCGGTATTGAGCTGCATACCGCGTCCGCCTGAACCAATTTTCTGTATGGTCCTAAATCCAAGATTCTGAGCCGTGCTCATTGTGTCATCCGTGCTGCCCCCATCAACCACGATGAGTTCATTTACCTCCGCTGCCGCCGGTTTGAGTCGCGAGAGGTTGGTGGCTTCATTAAGCGTGGGAACAATGATGGAAATATTGGAGGTCATCTTCGGTGTCGATATCATGAAGTTTGCTCAGGATTTGAGTGTGTAGTCCTAGTGTCTCTGCAAGGGCCGCTGTTTTGGCAAAGACGGTGTCGCTGCCCCATGGAATATTGATAAACAGTTTTTTGCAAACAGCTGGATCAAGGGCTGCATTTACGCCGATGAGATAGTAGCCGCCGTCATGAGCAGGCCCGATAACAATATCATTTTTTTCGAGTAGCTGGAATCCTCTTTGTAACAGGGCAGCATCAATATCAGGGCAATCGGAACCAATCAGGATTGTGTTCTGATTTTTTTCAAGCCCCCATTCAAGTGCCTTTGCCATGCGCTCCCCTAGATCCTCTCCTTCTTGGGGCTGACAACTACGGTTGAGACCCAGCCATTCAAGTATCTGCTGCTTTGAACCTCCGGTGTGAAAAATAGAAAGAGTTGTATCTGTGCTGGGCTTTGTGAAATTTTCCATTCGTTGTAAAATGTGCGATACTAGCTGTTTGTGGATATTTAGAGCGCCCTCTGCTCCAAGAGCAGGAATCAGGCGACTTTTACATTTTCCTGCCCGTGGATAACGAGTAAAAAGAATGACAAGTTTTTGGAAAGATGGCATAACGAACATAATCCTATGAAGCTAGACAAACGAAATAAAAGAAAAAAGAGCCCCGAATCCTATTCTGAAAGGCTTTATCGAAAACTGGTAACCCGGACAGGACTGGTCTCCACAAATGTCCAAATTGAGGAAACCGATCTCCATATTCTGGCGGAGGGGGATGTTGCTGAAGCGGCAACTGATCTTGTTCTCCAATATCGGGCACAGCTGGAGAGCTATATTGTAAAGAATCCTGACTTTAGTGCAAGCCTCGATCCACTTTCCATTGATAAAGTTGTTCCCCCTCTCATTCGGGATATGCTAAATGCTGGTATGCAGGCAGGAGTCGGTCCCATGGCGGCGGTTGCTGGAACGGTTGCGGAGTATGTTGGAAAGGGCTTGCTGGCTTTAGGGATTGATGAGGTAATGGTTGAAAATGGCGGTGACATCTTTTTGCAGCGCAATCGTGACTGTTCCGTTGCAATCTTTGCTGGCGAGTCGCCACTAAGCTATAAAGTCGGGGTGAAAATACCATCTTCGCAGATGCCGATTGGTATCTGTACCTCATCTGGAACGGTGGGCCATTCTTTGAGTATGGGGGATGCTGATTCTGTTACTGTATTAAGCTCCTCCACCCCGCTTGCCGATGCTGCTGCTACTCGTCTTGGTAATGAAGTTGGGCGGGCGGTCGATGGGAATGGTATACAGAACGCACTCGATGCAGCCAGAGAGATTAACGGAGTAATCGGAGTTGTTGTGATTTGTGGTGAACGTATGGGGGCCATGGGGGATGTTGAGTTGATGCAGATAGACTTGCAGGAGGCAAGGGAAAATGAGTGAAGAGAGGCAGGAAAAGGAGCAGAGGGGAGCGGCCCGCAGGCACCTGGTGTTTTATTTAAGGATATTTGATGGCATGTCCAGTCGGGTGATGGGGCATTTGATGGATATCTCTGCGGATGGCCTTATGCTGTTGAGCGATGAACCCATAGAAATAAATGAAGAGTATCGGTTACGTATGCGCTTGCCAAAAGAAGTCTCTGGCAGTGATGAGATAGTGATCGGGGCTATCAGTCGATGGTGTCGGGAGGACGATAATCCTGATTTTTATGTGACCGGTTTTCAGATTCAAGATATGGATGAGGAGACCGAAAAGATACTGGCTCGGTTGATTGAAGAGTTTGGCTTTCAGGATTAATGCTGAGATGCTTCCTTTATGAGGTCCTCTTTGTGTAACGCCACGTACTCTCTGATATCTTCCTGCCATCCTTGAAATACTGAGGTTCCGTTTTTTTCCAAGCGCTGATTATTCAGAATGGAATTTGCCGGACGGTGAGCAGGAGTTGGATAGTCCGCCGTGGTACAGGGCGCAAGCTTGTAGGGGACTTCCATGGCCTCAAGAAAAAAACACGCTCCTTCATACCAGGTGGAGGAACCCGTGGCCGTTGCATGTGCAATACCCTGCATATTAGAGGATAAAACAGTTTCGACCTGCCTGGCAAGCGTGCGCGTCCATGTCAACGATCCATACTGGTCATTTACCACTTTTAACTCGCGTTTTGGGTCTGCCAGTGCAAGGCGCAGCATGGTCTTTAAAAAGTTGTTACCATTCCAGCCGTAGAGCCATGCAGTACGGAGAATCAGGTGGTTACTGGAATGTTTTGAAATCGCCTCTTCTCCGGCAAGTTTGCTCCTTCCATATTCAGAAAGTGGTGCGACAATGTCGTCTTCAGAATAGCTTTCGGTATGCGGCTTATTACCGTCAAAAACATAGTCTGTAGAGATATGAATCAGTCTGCAGCCAATCGCTTCTGTCTGTTTGGCCAGATTTTCAGGGCCCGTTGCATTGACAAGCCACGCCTGCTCTGCCTCTGTCTCACACGTATCAACCGCCGTGTATGCTGCGCAGTTAACAACAACATCTGGCTGATGTTTGCTGAAAATATCAGCAACCTGTTCTCCGTTGCCGATATCAAGAGTGCGGGAGCTGCATGAGATTACTTCATGAGCTGGCTGCAGGAGCGTTGTTACATCGCTTCCCAGCTGGCCATGCCCTCCAGTGATAAGTACTTTCATGAGAATGCGGAACCCGATTCCTGTTCGTTGGCGATATCCATAAGGTACTGGCCGTACTGGTTCTTGAGCATATCTTTTGCGAGTGTTTTCATCTGTGCGGTGTCAATATAGCCAAGGTTGTAGGCGATCTCCTCAATACAGGCAACTTGTAAGCCCTGTCTGTCCTGAACAGCCTGAACATAACTTGCAGCCTGCTGAAGTGATTCGTGGGTTCCGGTATCGAGCCAGCAAAAACCACGACTCAGTGGCTGTACCCGCAGTGTGCCGCGACGGAGATATTCCATGTTAATATCTGTTATTTCCAACTCGCCACGTGAAGATGGTTTGATATTCTCTGCAATTTCAATAACACTATTATCGTAAAAATAAAGTCCCGGAACTGCGAAATTGGATTTTGGATGTTCCGGCTTTTCGGTAATGCCGACAACCTTATGATCGTTGTCGAATTCGACAACACCGTAGCGTTCAGGGTCTTTTACCGGATAGCCAAAGATCAGGCCGCCCTCGGATAGAGTGGCGCAATCGTTTAAAACATGGGAGAAGCCGGAGCCAAAAAAGATATTGTCCCCCAGAATTAGCGCCACATTGTCGTCCCCGATAAAGGATTTTCCAATAATAAAAGCCTGGGCCAGTCCTTCCGGTTTTGGCTGCTCCTCGTAGCTGATTGACAGGCCGAGATGACTGCCATCACCAAAAAGTTCTTGAAATTGTGGCAGGTCACGCGGGGTGGAAATAATAAGGATATCCTTGATTCCTGCCAGCATAAGAACGGACAGGGGATAGTAAATCATTGGCTTGTCATAGACTGGAATGAGTTGCTTGGAGAGCACTCTGGTCAGGGGGTAAAGTCTGGTGCCGGATCCACCGGCAAGGATTATGCCTTTCATAGGAGTCGTTATGTTGATAGAATTATTGTTGTTTGGTATGTTTTAAGAGAAGCAAGGGCAAGACTGAGGACTGAAGGGTGAAGAAAAAGAACATTCATTGCTTTTTCCTCACCCTTCAGTCTTCAGCTTTTAGCCTTTCTGCCTCAACTATAACGAAGATTCTCTAAAATTACACAGAAAAAGGATATATACATGAGCACTGCAATTCCAGCCTGTTTCAAGGCCTATGATATCCGGGGCAGAGTGCCGGATGAACTGAATCCTGATCTGGCGCGGGATATAGGGCGTGCCTTTGCAGCTGTTTTTAAACCCAGGAAGATTGCCGTTGGCCATGATATACGACTGAGTAGTCCGGAATTGACCAGCGCTCTGATCAAAGGCCTGCTTGAATCAGGTGTCGATGTGCTGCATCTTGGATTGTGCGGTACCGAGGAGATCTACCATGCAGCTTTCAGTCAGGAGGAACATGGTCTTGATGGCGGTATCGTTGTCACTGCAAGTCATAATCCGGCTGACTATAACGGGCTGAAATTTGTGACCAGAGGAGCTCGTCCGGTAACGGGTGAATCTGGTCTGAAGCAAATGGCAGAGCTGATTGTACGTGATGAATTGCCGCCTCTTCATGGGAGGGCGGGCAAGGAAACAAAGGCTTCCGATAAGAAAGATTATATCCAACATCTTCTAGGCTATGTTGACTCAAGTGAGTTAGCACCTTTAAAACTTGTGGTGAATAACGGAAATGGTTCTGCCGCTCCGGTGGTTGATCTGCTTGAAAAAGAACTCCCTTTTACATTTATAAAAGCCTTTCATGAGCCGGATGGGACCTTCCCAAATGGAGTCCCAAATCCTCTGCTGCCTGAAAAGCGTGAGGAGACAGCAAAACTTGTTCGTGAACATAACGCTGATTTCGGAATCGCCTGGGATGGTGATTTTGATCGCTGTTTCTTCTGGGATGAAAAGGGCAACTTTATTGAAGGATATTATGTTGTCGGTTTGCTGGCACTCGAATTGCTCAGTCAGAAACCAGGGGGAAAAATTCTTCATGATCCCCGTTTGATATGGAATACCCGTGAGCTTGTTAAAGCCGCGGGAGGTGTTCCAATTATGACTCAGACTGGGCATGCCTTTATTAAGGAACGAATGCGGCTTGAGGATGCTATTTATGGTGGGGAGATGTCTGCCCACCATTATTTTAAAAGTTTTGGTTACTGTGACTCGGGTATGATTCCCTGGTTACTGGTGGCCTCCCTGCTTAGTCGACGGCAGGTTCCGCTCTCCTCACTTGTTACAGATTGCATGGCAGCCTATCCGGTTTCCGGCGAAATTAATAATATTGTAGATGATCCGGATGCGGTTATAGCATCGATTGAGGAGAGATTTAAGGATGGGGAAAAGGATTACACTGATGGTCTTTCCGTGTCTTTTTCTCAATTTCGTTTTAATGTAAGGAAATCAAATACTGAACCCTTGTTGCGTCTGAATGTGGAAAGTCGTGCAAACCCTGAATTGCTGAAAGAAAAAACCGATGAATTGCTGCAGATCATTACAGCATAATTGATATGGAAAAGGAAAATACAAAATGCCAAAAATTCAACCTGTAATCCTGGCCGGAGGAACCGGTTCACGACTGTGGCCTCTTTCGCGTGAACTCTATCCCAAGCAACTGCTGCCGCTTATCGATGAGACTTCCCTGCTGCAGACCACTGTGCTCAGAGTCTCTCAGCTTGATGAGGTGTTGCCGCCTCTGCTGATTGTCGGCGAAGAACATCGCTTTATTACTCGTCGTCAGGTGGATGGGCTTGGGCTTGGTGAGACATGCAGTATTCTTCTTGAACCGGTTGGACGTAATACTGCTCCGGCTGTTTGTGGTGCGGTGGAATATTGTGCTGAAGAACTTGAAGATGACACCATACTTCTTGTTCTCCCGGCAGATCATCTGATTCTTCGCAGGGAGGCTTTTCAGGAGGTGGTGACCAAGGCAGCAACGCTTGCAGGAGAAGGCAAAATAGTCACTTTTGGTATCGCACCGCAACATCCTGAAACCGGGTATGGTTATATCGAGCAGGGTGATGGTGACTCTGTGATCTCTTTTTGCGAAAAACCTGATTTTGAAACGGCGAAATCCTATATTGAAAAGGGGAATTATTTCTGGAACAGTGGAATGTTTGCATTCTCCATTAAAACATTTCGGGAAGAGATGGAGAAATTTGCTCCTGAGATGCTCTCCTGTATGAGAGAGTCGGTTCTGCTAGGAAAGAGAGATGGCAACTTTTTTAGATTGGATGCGGGAGCCATGGGGAGGTCTCCAAGCGATTCCATTGATTATGCTCTTATGGAAAAGACTGACCGGGCGGCGGTGGTTGCAGCTGACCTTGACTGGAGTGATATCGGATCATGGCATGCTCTGTGGGAGGTTTCCGAAAAGGATGCTGAAGGTAATGTTACCCAGGGTGATGTGCTTATGGAGGATACCAAAAATTGTCTGATACGCGCAGAAGATACATTAGTCGCAACCGTGGGACTTGAAGATACACTCGTGATCGAGACTTCCGATGCGGTTCTGGTTGCTCCCTTATCACGGGCTCAGGATGTGAAGAAAATTGTTGCCAAATTAAAGAAAGAGAGCAGGAGTGAATTTAAACTTCATCGTACCGTACACAGACCTTGGGGAAGCTATACCGTACTTGAGCAGCAGGAACGGTATCAGATTAAACGTATTACCGTGAGCCCCGGTTCGAAACTTTCTTTGCAGATGCATCATCATCGTCATGAACATTGGGTGGTGGTTTCCGGTACTGCGCGTATTACCAATGGTGAGAAGACCTTTCTTCTGTTTGAAAATCAGTCCACTTATATTCCTGCCGGTGTGAATCACCGTCTTGAGAATCCTGGCGTGATGGATCTTGAGTTGATTGAGGTGCAGAATGGTAGTTATCTTGGCGAGGATGATATCGTGCGATTCGAAGATGACTACGGACGTGAGGCATAAAAAAGAGCTTATAGCACCTCACCTTTGTCCGTTTCCTCCTTGTCGCATAACACTACTATTGCGACAAAGAGGAAATGAACAAATCTGAGGCACTTTAAGCTCTTTTGTTTTGAGCGTACTTTGTTAGTAATTAAGATTGTTCCGGGAAGAGTTTGTGTATTGCCTCTTTGTTTGCGGTCACTACACCTCGCTCTGTGATAAGTCCTGTTACAAGGCGGGCCGGAGTAATGTCGAAGCTATAGTTTAATGCTTTGGTTCCAGGGGCAGTGAGCCGCACTGTCTCCACCTTTCCATTCGTTGCAAGGCCGCTGATTGTCGTGACCTCGTCTCCCGATCGTTCTTCTATGGGGATATCGCTGCCGTGGTCAATTTCCCAGTCAAAGGTTGATGAGGGAAGCGCCACGTAAAAAGGAATATTATTGTCGTGGGCAGCGAGTGCTTTTAGGTAGGTTCCTATTTTGTTGGCCACATCCCCCGTATGAGTGGTTCTGTCAGTTCCTACAATTACCATATCAACCATTCCTTGCTGCATGATATGACCACCCGCATTGTCGGTGATCAGGGTGCAGGGAATTCCTTCCTGTTGTAACTCCCAGGCCGTGAGCTTTGCCCCTTGGTTCCAGGGGCGGGTTTCATCAACCCATATATGGACATCTATTCCGGCGTCAAGTGCTGCATAAATTGGTGCAGTTGCGCTACCGTGATCAACAAATGCGAGCCATCCTGCATTGCAGTGGGTGAGGATGTTGACTGTTTCGCCGTTTTTCTCTTTGCTGATATTCCTGATGATCTCTAGGCCGTGCTGGCCCAATGCCTTGCAGAATGCTGCATCTTCATCTGCAATCTCACAGGCTGTTGCAAAAACGATCAGTTTTTTGTCCTCTTCGCTCTTTCCCTTCTCTGCAGCTTGTAGTACCCGGTCAACTGCCCATTTAAGATTTCTGGCGGTTGGCCTGCTCTCGTCAAGCAGTTCGGCCGCTTGCGTAAGCGTGGACATGAGTTGACCGTTCTTTGCGTCTCCTGCGGCAAGGTGCATTCCAAAACCGGCTGTGGCGCCAATGAGTCCAGCTCCACGGACGTGCATATCACGGATGGCTGCGACTGTATCGTTTAGGGTTTTGAGTGTTTCGATAACAAATTCATGTGGAAGTTGTCTCTGATCAATAATCATAACGTGCTGATTATTGTCGGGTGATGGCCATATGGTTCGGTAGTGCTGGTTATTGATTTTCATGATTGCTTGTTTTTTTGCAGTGGGCTGTTTGTTCTGGCAAGGGTTTGCGATGTGCTTTTTTTAAAGATAAACCATCAATTCTGCTTTAACAAGAACTGTTCCCTGTTTGGGCAGTTTGGGTCGAGTTTGAAAGCGACGGAATTGTGAAAAAATCAAAAAAACACAACAAAAATGTAATCATTTCCCTTCGTTGGTTTGTTGGATTCTTAAAAAACAATAGAGTTCCAGTGGGTTACTGTTTTGTGCGATTCTGGCATGACTGTTGTATAGAAGTGGGGGATATCTGTCTCTATTGCATAATATATTGAGGAGGTGTGGTGGAGTCTACTAGAAATCAAGAGAAGCAAAATTGCAGAAGTGGATTGGGAGGTCCATCTCTCTGATTTAATAATCTGTCCGGCTATTTTTCAAGTCCGGATGTCATATCCAAGGAGGAGAAGAGAGTGATTAGTGCTGCAGATACAGCCTTTATTCTGGCTGCGGCGGGTCTGGTGTTGCTGATGACACCAGGACTTGCACTTTTTTATGCAGGTATGGTTCGAAGTAAGAATGTACTTGGTACCATGATGCAAAGTTTTTTTATGATAGCACTTATCTCTATTGAGTGGGTCTATCTTGGATATTCAATGTCATTTGGGCCGGATGTCGGCGGTGTTATCGGTGATCTGTCCTGGTTTGCTTTAAATGGGGTGACAACTGCACCGAGTGCAGATTATGCGACAACTATTCCCCAAACAGTTTTTATGATTTATCAATGTATGTTTGCCGTTATTACGCCGGCTCTTATTACAGGTGCCTTTGCCGAAAGGGTTCGGTTTGTCCCTTTTGTTATCTTTGCTCTGTTGTGGGCTATACTTGTCTATAATCCGGTCTGTCACTGGGTGTGGGGAAAAGGTGGATGGCTTGGCAATATGGGTGTTATGGATTTTGCGGGAGGACTGGTTGTTCATGTGACCTGTGGTGCTGCTGCACTTGCTGCTATACTGGTTATAGGGCCTAGGCGAGGGTATGGAAAAAGGAGCTTTATTCCCCATAACCTTCCAATGACTTTTGTGGGGACAGGATTGCTCTGGTTTGGCTGGTTTGGTTTCAATGGCGGTTCTGCTCTTGCGGCCAATGAAGTAGCGGCAACTGCATTTGTGGCAACGCATCTTGCTGGGATGGCCGGGGTCCTTATGTGGGTTGTTGTGGAATGGTTTGTATTGGGCAAGGCGACAACTCTTGGCGCAATGTCAGGTGCAATCGCCGGGCTTGCGACGATTACGCCAGCAGCGGGATTTGTGAGTCCCAATTCGGCAATTATTATTGGATGTGTTGCAGGAGTGGCCTGTTTTGCTGCTGTGAACCTGAAAGTTAAGCTGAAGCTGGATGATTCACTCGATGTGGTCGGAATCCATGGTGTGGGTGGAGTTATTGGGACACTTGCACTTGGTGTTTTTGCCTCAACTTCCGTGAATCCCGGAGGGGTTGATGGGCTGCTTGCCGGGAACATCGCTCAGCTCTGGAAACAGGCCTTTGGGGTGGTGGTGGTGGGGAGTTACACCTTGGTGGTAAGTTGGGTTCTTTTGAAGGTCCTTCATTCTACAATGGGCTTAAGAGTGTGTGAAGAGGCTGAAGTTGCCGGTTTGGATTATTCTGAACATTCTGAGACAGCTTATAATGATTAGAATAAAGACTAAAGATTGAAGAATAAAGGTGCAGGGCAGACTACTTCTTTGTGCAGTAGTTGTTGCCAGAGAGAAGTTCGGTTATGATGAAGTCTAGAGTTTAGATGTTCGGTTCCATAGAGAGTCTGGTGGTGTATAGAGCATCATCTTCTGTCGTGGGGTACTTTGAATAATGAGGAAATAATATGAAAAAGATACAAGCAATTATAAAACCCTTTAAACTCGACGATGTGAAGGATGCGCTAACGGAAATTGGTATTAAGGGGATGACCATCTCCGAGGTGAAGGGATATGGCCGTCAAAAGGGACACACTGAAATTTATCGTGGCGCAGAGTATGTCGTTGATTTTATCCCAAAGGTAAATATTGAAATTGTTGTTGAGGCGGATATGGTTGATCAGGTAGTGGATACCATCAGAACAGCGGCAAATACTGGAAAGATCGGTGATGGAAAAATCTTTGTTATTCCAATCGAGCGCATTGTTCGAGTGCGTACCGGTGAAGAAGATCATGATGCTGTGTAGCTGGTCGGCTTTTGATGTCTAAACTGCGCGCTCAAAGAGAAACTCTTGAAGAGTTGTGGAAGAAAGGTCTGAGCGGTCAGGCTCTTCTTCTGGAACAGAGTCGTCTCGTTGATGAATTTATAGCTGATCATTTTCATGAAACGGCGGATGGAAAGGCATTGGATTCTGTAGCCTTGGTCGCACTTGGCGGTTATGGGCGTAGTGAGCTTTTCCCCTATTCCGATATTGATCTCCTGATTCTTTTTCGGGAAGATGCGCAAGAGGAGATGGAAAAGGTCGCAAATGGCGTGCTCTATCCCCTCTGGGATACGGGGCTTGAGGTGGGCCATGGCGTTCGTACTGTGGAGGAGTGCTTAAGCTTTGCAAAAGAAGACTTCTTCTTCCAGGTCGCCATGTTGGATGCTCGTTTACTCGTAGGATCCAAGCCTCTTTTTGATGAATTACTTACTCGTTACAGAACTGATTTTATAGAAGGTTCACGGGATGAGTTTGTTCGTGTTATGGAGGCTTTTCGTAGTGACAGGAGGAAACGTTTTGGGAGTCACAGTTATCTACTTGAGCCAAATATAAAAGAGAGTAAAGGTGGCATGCGGGATATCCAGGCCATGCTCTGGACTGCGTCCTTTGTTTTTGGCCTATCGGATCTTGATGCAATAGCAGGGGCTGGAATTCTTCTTGAAGAGGAGAGGGATGTTTTTCGTTGCTCTTGGGACATGCTGACCAGAGTACGTAATCGCCTTCACTATATCAGTGGCAAGAAGAATGATCAGTTGTACTTTGAGCAGCAGGAAGAAGTTGCTGCAGCGTTTGACTATCGGGCCCGGGAAGGTGTTCTTGGGGTTGAGAGCTTTATGCGGGATCTGTACGGGCATCTGCAGGTGGTGGCCGTTGTTACGGATCTCTTTTTTGATCATGTTGATGATGTGCTTGGTTTTGCAGGTGGTATGGGGGCAGGGCCACTTGTAATTGAGAAGGGGATAGAGAACAGAAATGATCGTATCCATCTGACCGCATCTGAAGAGGAGCTTAAGAGCCGGCCATACCTGCTGATGCGCTGTTTTCTGGCCTCGGCTAAAACTGGTTTTCCGGTTCATCACCGAACCAGAAAAATGATCAGCAGTCATTTAGGGCTTGTCTCCGATAAGTTGAGAAGTGCTGCACGCATGTCGAAACCATTTTTTGAAATTCTGGAAAATGGCGAGGATGTTCTGGCGGTTCTCGAAGTTATGCTTGAGACTGGCCTGCTCTCAGCGTATATCCCGGAATTTAAAAATATTGAGTTGCTGGTGCAGCACGATATTTATCATATCTATACCGTTGATCGACATCTTTTGCAGAGTGTTGCCGATTTAAGGGAGGCGGCTAAGAGTGATGAGGCTGTATTTCTAACCATCCCATCACCGCATGTTTTGTATCTTGCTACTTTGCTCCATGATATAGGAAAGGGCGCAGGTGGAGATCATTCTGTTATTGGTGCCGGAAAAGTAAGCGCGGTTGGAAAGCGTCTTGGCTTGAGTGGGGTTGAATGTTCCTGTCTGGAATTTGTGGTTCGCTATCATCTCTATATGCCTGAAAATGCTTTGCGGCGTGATTTAAACGATCCGGAATTTATAAAACGTTGTTCCGAGACAATTGGTGATGGCGAGCGCCTTGCCATGCTCTATCTGATTGCCGTTGCCGATTCTCATGCCACAGGACCTTCTGCTTGGAGTGACTGGAAAGGGTCTCTTTTGTATGAGATGTATCTAAAGATTCATCCCTATTTTCAGGTGCAGGCGGTGGAAGATGTTCTGCCGTTGGTTGACCAGGGGGTTGATTGGCTACGGGAACAGGTTGCCCTGCTTATCGACGAGGGAAAAGATTCTCGGGTGAAGCTAGTTGATTTTTCTTCTGATTATCTTTTGAGTTTTACCCCGGAAGCAGTGGCTGCGCATGTCAGGGTGCATGAGGAAAACTACCAGATGCTGCAGCAGAAGGCTTTGCTCTTTCCTCGAAATTTGCAGACCCAGTGGTCCCTTCTTGTGATGTGTCGGGATAGAAGTGGCCTGCTTGCTAAGATTTGTGGAGTGCTTAGCCTTCATAATTTGTCGGTACTTAATGCTCAGATTTTTACCTGGAAAAACGGGAGTGTTGTAGATGTGCTCGATGTCCGTCCCGAGGATGGCGTTGGGTACGAGGAGAAGGATTGGCAGGTTGTGAATGACGATTTGAACCGTGCCCTGAATCATAGGCTTGGGCTTGGCCATAGATTGTACAAGAAGCTTGCCTCCGGTGTCAGCGGACGTAAACGGCCTACCGGTTCTGCCGAAACCAGGGTGGTTGTGGATAATGAGGCGTCGGATCGTTATACTGTCATAGAGGTGTATTCTGCGGATAGTCCTGGCCAATTGTACCGTATAACTCAGACGCTTGCTGATTTTGGAATAAACATTTATCGCGCCTATATTGCAACGGAAGTTGAACAGCTGATTGATGTGTTTTATGTCCTCGACAGTGAGAACGAAAAAGTAACAGATTCCTCTTTTGTTAAGGAGTTGCAAGATGGTCTTTTGTATGGAATAAAGGGCTAATTTCTAGATAGAAAAATTACAAATATGTAAACAAATATTTTTTTATTTTATTTATTCTCGCAAAATGGTAATGAGTAGATGTTTTACTGATTGTTCTATTTAGGGCGAGAATACGGCTATAACCCATAAGGGAATTTCTTTCTTTTGCCTTCTGATTGGCTGAACGAAAGAGGTATATTTAACATTTAGTAAGGAGATCATGACATGACCAGAGATGAAATTATGAGAACTATCGAGGAGGAAAATATTCATTATTTCCGCCTCCAGTTTGTTGATATTTTCGGTTTTATGAAAAACGTTGCTATCCCACGCAGCCAGGTGGAAAAAGCACTTGACGGTATGATGATGTTTGATGGCTCTTCCATTGACGGTTTCGTCCGCATCAATGAGTCTGATATGTATCTCAAGCCGGACTATGACACCTTCACCGTTCTCCCCTGGAGAAATCAGGATGGAGTTGCTGCTGCCCGTATTATCTGCGATGTGGCGAAGTCCGATGGTAGTCCTTTTGAAGGATGCCCGCGTAACAACCTCAAGCGTGTTCTTGCTGAAGCCAAAGAGTTGGGTTACACCATGAACGTTGGTACTGAAGCTGAATTTTTCCTTTTCGAGAAAGATGAAGACGGTCGTGCAACAACAATTACCAATGATGTTGCCGGATATTTCTCTCTTGATCCAGAGGATACTGGAAATGATTGTCGCCGTGAGGTTATTGAGACTCTTGAGCAAATGGGTTTTGAGATTGAAGCATCGCATCATGAAGTTGCAGAAGGTCAGCATGAAATTAATTTCAAATATTCCGATGCTCTTACCGCGGCGGATAATACCATTACTTTCAAGTGGGTTGTGAAATCCGTTGCTGCTCGTTATGGCTTGTACGCCACCTTTATGCCAAAACCAATTTTTGGTATCAATGGTTCCGGTATGCATACCAACCAGTCTCTTTTTAATGCCGATGGCACTAATGCTTTTTTTGAAGAAGGTGCTCCACTTCAGCTTTCCGAAACTGCCTACCATTACATTGCAGGGTCTTTGAAGAATGCTCGTGGCTTTGCAGCAGTTACCAATCCACTGGTAAACTCCTATAAGCGTCTTGTTCCAGGCTATGAAGCGCCTGTTTATGCCGCATGGTCAGCGTCCAATCGTTCTGCTCTTGTTCGTATTCCAGCATCTCGTGGACTGGGAACTCGTACTGAAATTCGCTGTCCAGATCCAGCTTGTAACCCTTATCTTGCACTTGCAATGATGTTGAATTCAGGCCTTGACGGTGTGAAGAATAAGATAGCCCCACCTCCATCAGTTGATAAAGACATTTTCAAAATGACTCCTGCCGAAATGGATGAAGCTGGTATTCACGTAATGCCAGGCAGTCTGAAAGAAGCGATTGAAGAGTTGAAAGCCAACCCAATTGCTGAGGCGACTCTTGGTTCTCATATTTTTAGAAAATATATTGAGGCTAAGGAAGCTGAGTGG
>CAZDJE010000016.1:0-21466 GCA_964505715.1 uncultured Desulfocapsa sp.
ATTTTTTTTAGACGGTGCTCACTCTGTGAGCACCTGCGTTTGTTACACTCTGTATATTACAAATCATTAGGGAGGGGACAGCGTGAAAGGAAGAAAAATTATCAGTAAAAAGCAGTATGGTAATGGGAGTTTACAATCAGTTTTCTGGGTATCAAACAAATTTAGAAAACAAAACAGAGTGAAGCGTTTACTAGGAAGATACCAAAAGGAAATAGATGTAACGTTAGCTGCTACATGTATTGGTGTTATGTTTCTGGCAGGTGTATGGAGTTTTATGGTTCAATTGGCAAGGTTTTGATTTTACTCATGGAAATATATTGCTGAAAAAATCCGGCGATGATGTACCCTAAAATGCTCGTGATATCTCTACTTTTAGGGTAGAGTTACCCTCTTAAGCAGAGGGATGCTGTGGAAAAAAGTCTTGTTTGTTACAGGAACCCTTTGTTTTTTGTTAGAATGAACGATGAAGTTATCGAAGCCAGAAGAAGGGCTTTGACGTTTGTACAGGTTTATATATTGATAACAAAGGACTTATCCTTGCACATACTGAAAGAAAAAATATTAATTATTTCTCCCCAACCATTTTTCCAATGGCGTGGTTCTCCCATACGGGTGGCATTTAATGCAATGGCATTGGCAGAACTTGGCTATGAAGTTGATCTGTTGACTCTTCCCATAGGGGATGAGAAAGAGATTAAAGGTGTTCGGGTTATTCGTGTCGCCAATCCGTTTCGCTGGCAGAATATTCCAATCGGGCCATCTCTAGCTAAATTGTTTTTTGATGTGCTTATTCTTTTTAAGGGTATTCGTCTTTGCCTGACGAACCATTATGATGTTATTCATGGCATTGAAGAAGCGGGATTTATTGGGGTAATCCTTGGAAAACTTATTCGGACACGTGTTATTTTTGAAAAACATTCTGATCCGTTTTCCTATAAAAAAGGGGTGTTGAAAAATCTGTTTTTGCGGATGTATGCTGGGGTGGAAAAAATTACAGTACATATGGCTGACGCAGTAATTTGTACATGTCCTGGCCTTGTACGACAGGTGGAAGCAATGGGAAGCACTACCCGAGCTTTTCATATATTTGACGTACCCTCTTCGCTCGTTGAATTTGAAAACGATAAGGTGGCAGCCGTCAGGAAAAAACTGCAAAAGTCACCGGAGGATGTTGTTATCACCTTTGTTGGATCGTTTGCTGTTTATCAAGGAGTGGAGTTGATGTTTGCTGCCATTCCAAAGGTTCTTGAGTATTGTCCCCAGGCTCAATTTGTTATTATTGGTGGCTCGAAAGAAGAAATTGAAGCACAAAGTGAAAAGTTTAGCGAGTTGGGACTGGCGCAGCGGGTCAGCTTTTTAGGTAAGATTGCACCGGATAGCTTACCAAACTATTTGCGGGCCTCGGACATACTTCTGTCTCCGCGCGCCTCGGGCGTGAATAGCCCCTTGAAAATTCTTGATTATATGAAGGCTGGTCGGGCGATTGTGGCAACGGATATTCCTTCCAATCGCCTGGTATTGAGTGATGAAAATGCGATGCTGATGCATCCGGCACCTACGGACTTTGCTCGGGGAATCAGTATACTGGTTGAAGACCTGGAAAAGCGGGAAGCAATGGGTGCTGTGAATTATGAACTGTATACTGGTAAGTACAACTTTTCCCATTATCGAGAGTTAATGGCATCCTGCTATTCTTCAATCTTGCAAAAAGAGTATCAGTTTAAGATCTGTAAGTGTGTAAAAAGCAGCGGGAGAGCATTTCGTCATGCATTGCTTCTCTTGGTAATCGAATTGAAATTGGAATCGGAATTTTCCCCTATCCAATTGTTTAGTGGTGCACTGATGTGTTGATCAGCTGATTTGTGCTGTTTTTCATTATTTGTTCCTCATTGATCTGGCTTGTTCAAGCGTACTGTCACGTCCCAGGAGTTTATCTTCAATGTATCAGGGCGCTAGGCTAGTATCTGGTAATGAAGAAGCAGAGGGTGGGCTTCCTGTTTATCCCCAGCCATACTTTTCGATGTTCAGAAGAGCAATTCCGACAAAACTGTATACCGACAGCAGAAACATACTGCAAGTCAGGGTTCTAAAAAGTGTCTGGTTGTAGGCTGCTTCAGTTTTGACAAATATCATCCCGATTATGGGTATAATAGCGAATAAATAACGTCCCTGGGCTTGGAAATCCACTGTCCATGCATGGTAGCAGGCAACAGTGATGAGAGCTACAGAACATGCCAGGGCGCCAGCAAATAAAAAATTCCCTCTCCATCCGCCAAAAAGTACAATGGATACTCCCATAAAGAATAAGGCTGCAAGGCTGACTATGCGCATTGCATCGTAATAGCTATTTGGCCCTGAAACTGTCATATAGCCATAGGCTCCAACGCCACTTCTGAATGATTTTTCTCCCCAGCGGTGATCCATAAGAAAACTTTTTAGGCTAGTCCCTCTTTCACGCATTTGTAGATGAATATGTTTGCGATTGAGTTCAGTGCTAGGTTTATAGGTCGTGGCTGCAGTGAGTTCCTGCATATTACGCATCTGTTCCTGCTTATTGAATCCATTCACGTAGATATCTGCAGCCACTCGTAGACCAACAAGGGAGCCGCCGATGCAAAGAAGTACAAGCAGTCGTTTTATCATGCCTCTAAAGTCCGTGAAGGGTTCAAAAAAGCAACGCCAGGAAAAATAAAAGAGGAAAAAGAGTATGAAAAAGTAGAATGGTTTTTTTGCAAGAAGAAGGAATGCAAAAAGAAACCCAAGTCCAATGATTTTGGCAATGGATATTTTCTTTTGTTCGAGGAAACGATTGAGAGCAGATTCTCTGCTTACCATTTGCCATGCAGCAAGTACTGCAACAAAAAGAGCAAGCGCATCCGAATTTACATAACTGAATAAATACCAGATCTGGGGGCTGAGCAGCAGAGGGATAAAGAGCAGCCGATACTGAACATGCTTGATCGCAAGGAAGGTCAGGATGGAGAAAAGCAGGACGTTGAACAGGCGTAAGAGCAGAAGCCGGTCCAGGTGGAATATTTCAAGCAGTGATGCAAATTTACCAGCTAATAAATAACTGGGCTCCAGTGTGTTTAATCTAGAAAAGCCATAAATGCTATATGTGTCCCTGATGTCGGGGCTGTCCACCGGTGGTGGCAGCCAGTGGTCCTGATAGTATTCAACGGCGGAGATATGGACCATCTCGTCGGGATGATGGTTTTCTTTTGACACCACGGCCATGGTCAAAATCAGAGCAAGTGCAAAAACGCCACAGTATACGGCATAGCTGTTGTCGGGCCAGAGAGGCTGTAGCAATTGAATAAGTAGTAAGCCTGGAATCAGCAGCATCAAAAATCGGCCTGCTTCGGAAATCCAGTTAAGAGTACGTTCCGTTTTTGAGAGATTGAATTGGAACCTGGGGTTGGTACCGGTTGAATGCACCACCCAGCCATCTTCGGAAAAATTTGTCGATTCAACATCACCAAATGGGCGTAGTCTTGCAAAATCTTCTGCAGTAGAGAAGTGTATTGTCGGCAGTCCAGGTTGTTTGATGATAATGTCTTTAATTATTATTTTACCTGGCATTCCAGCGGGGTCAATACGCAGGGTGTCGGCATCACGGAGGTCGGTGAGTGCAAAACTGTACATATCGGCTCCGGGTTGTATCTGTACCCTGGCCATTTTATTTCCAGAATAGGATTGCTCACCTTCAGATGCCCAGTACATTTTAAAAAAAGTTCGACCTGGTGATTGGATTTTGATTTCCACTTGAGCACAGTTCAGGTAAAAATGACCATAAAAGAGTGCTGCAAGCAGGCTGAGGAGGAAAATGAAGCGGTATTTAAATAGAAACGTCACAGTATTTTCACCATGGTTGATTGATCTATGGAGGTCAAAAGAAAGTTAGAAATAAGTGCATTTGAAGACATATAGCGTGAATTACTTGAAAAGGCTTAATTATTTGTAGCTCCAGATCTTAAAGTAAAGAAGAAAAGAGAAGGATATATTCTCGTTCTTATTCCACCATGCAGAGAAATCATTACTTTATGGTTCCAATGAGTTATTATGGTGATCGGTGTAGTTTTAGTGAATGTCTGCTATGGATGAGGATTCTTCTCTAACGTTTTGTTTCTGTTGAGAATGTGCCTTGGTGCTTCGATTGAGAGGGAAAATCTCATTTCTGGACGGATAGTAGTTAAAGTATAAAATAAAAAAGGTATCACCTTCTGTTTATTAACAGCTTGAGGATAATATGTCAGAGTATATTTCCAGCGGAACAGCCCACACTTTTCATATCCCGGTTATGGGGACAGGTTTTACCATAGATTCTCCATTGAAGGTCGCCAGATATGGTATCTCCTCGTCCATCTCTCTTGTGGATGATGTTCTGATTGAACAGATGCGCAAGTTTCATTGTGAGAGCGAGAATGAACCCTATGAGCAAATCCCCAATGGAAGTGAAGATGCTCGGGCCAGACGTATAACAGCATATCTGAACCTTGTGGATATGCTGGTTGGGCGACAGGTTAAAGCTCTGCAGAGTTCTCCTTTTGAAGCGGGAAGTGAGATAACAAAATATTATGAAATGCTTCCAGATGAAGCGCCTCTCAAAAAGACCTACCTTGAAATGTTCGAATTATCCGATGGTGCAGAAAAAGAAGCGATTCAGGATAAACTTCGTACAGGTGCCGTACCGGGAAGTATCGATGTCAATATCATGACAAAGCTTGATCGGGATCAGTATAAAAAGGGTGAGAAGCTCTCTCCTGTGTTTGCCGATGCAATGAGTGCTCTTCGCGGTTTTGCAGAAAGTACCCTGTCTGCTTCGATGGTTTTTTCAGCAGGAATTAATAAGCGACTCTACAGGTATATGACAGAGTTCAAAGACTTTTTTCCGGATGCCAATGGGAAGATGAAAAAGAAGATTATTCTGAAGGTCAGTGATCATCGATCATCGGAGATTCAGGGGCGTTTTCTTGCAAAACTGGGACTATGGGCCTCTGAGTTCCGGATTGAATCCGGGTTGAATTGTGGTGGACACGCCTTTGCATCCAAGGGATTTTTACTGGGTGTTGTGTTGGAAGAATTTAAAGCAAAAAAGAAACAACTTCTTGAGAAACTTGTTCCCATGTATGCCAAGGCTCTTTCAGCAAGGGGAGAGTTTGATGGCAGCTTACCGGAGGCTTTTCGTGTAACAGTACAGGGTGGTGTCGGAACGGCTGAAGAACATGAATTCTTGTTGAACTATTATGGGGTGAACAGTGTTGGCTGGGGAACACCATTTATGCTTGTCCCGGAAGCCACCCATATGGATGATGTGAATATCAAAAGGCTTAGTGAAGCATCTGCTGAGGATGTTTTTCTCAGTGATGCCTCACCTCTTGGGGTTCCATTCTGGAATCTACGAACATCCAGCAGTGAAGATGGAAGGCGTGCCCGTATTGAAGAAGGAAAACCTGGCTCACCCTGCCCAAAGGGTTTTGTGGGCTTTAGTACAGAATTTACCAAGAAGCCCATCTGTGTCGCTTCTCGGGCCTATATCAAGAAAAAGCTTGAGGTGCTTCCCGATGAAGGACACTCTCCCGAGGCGTATGAGATTGTAAAAGAACGGATTCTTGCGAAGGCGTGTATTTGTCACGAGCTTAGTGGCAATGCAACGATTCCTCTTGGAATTGATCCCGATGCCAACGCAACTGTCTGTTGTGGACCGGGTATTGTTGACTTTTCTAAGATCTCAACACTTCAGGAAATGGTAGATCATATTTACGGGCGGATCTCACTGCTCACATCGAGTGGCCGACCGCATGTCTTTGTTAAGGAACTTGGTCTTTACGTGGAATATCTTCGAAAGGAAATCGATAGTTTTCCAATAGGTCTTGCGGTGAACAGCTCTTCTTTTCTGGAAGGGATGAGGGAAAACCTGTTTAAAGGTATAGAGTATTATCAGACACTTTCAGGTGAACTTGTCGAGGATTCCCGTGGCTCCTTTCTGGCAGGATTAAAAACAATGAAGGAAGCTTTAGAGCCACTTTTTCTTGAGAAAGCTGAGGTATAAGACCTACTTCTTTCTCTTGACCCAAACGGTTTCCGTTCTGGAAACCGTTTCCTGCTTAACGGGCCTTTTCTTATACAGGGACAAGCCTTGCAGGAAATAACGCAAAAACTGATCTCCGCATTCCTGATAATGTTTGTGTGTCTTTCGTCTGAAAAAAGAGGAGAGCTCCGATTTCGAGATTTCCATACCTGACACTTTAAATACCTCAAGCATATCCGTTTCCTGATAAATCAGGGCTATACGGATTTTCCGTAAGATATCGTTGTTGGTGAGTTTTTCAGGTGCTGGTGCGGAAGGTTTGTTTAAAGAACCCCTGTAGAAAATAATCAGCCCGTCAAGAAAAGTACTCAGGAGAGGCTGGGAACAGAGGACAAAGCCAGGTTCATCCTCTTTCTTGAGTAATGTATAGAGCTTGATTTCCGGTAGACTCGGATCACCTGCCAGAAAGATCTGTGTCATTTCGTTATCTTTCAGATCAAGGCTGTAACGGATCTTTCGGAGTATGTCATTGGTAATCATTTTACTTAGCCTCCTATTCCTTAGATTCTTTCCAGTCGGGACGCAGATAGAGCTCTGTGAGCTGTTTTCGTGAGACTCCAGCTGGTGCTTCAGTCAGAGGGCAGGTCGCCCGCTGGGTCTTTGGAAAGGCGATAACATCACGAATGGAATCGCTGCCCGTGATGATCATAAGCAATCGATCAAGACCAAAGGCGAGTCCGCCATGTGGTGGGGCGCCAAGTTCAAGAGCGCGGAGAAGGAAACCGAACTTGTCATTGGCCTCCTCTTCACTGATATCAAGAGCTTTTAAGACCCTAGCCTGGATATCCCGCTGGTGAATACGAATAGATCCGCCACCAATTTCGGTACCATTTAGTACAAGATCATAGGCCTGGGAGTAAACAGACCCGGGATCGGTTTCAAGTTTGTCCAGATCTTCATCTTTTGGAGCTGTAAATGGGTGGTGAAGTGCCTGAAAACGTTTGCGATTTTCATCATATGCCATAAGCGGAAAGTCAGTAACCCAGACAAAATTAAAGGACTTCTTGTCAAGTAAATCGAGACGGCGGGCAATTTCCACACGCAGTTCGCCAAGCACCGGGAAAACAACGGATGCTTTGTCGGCACCAAATAAGAGCAGGTCACCTTCTTCAGCATCGAGCGCCTTCGTCATGGCGGCACGTTCCTCATCACTGAAGAATTTGGCAATGGGGGACTGCCACTCGCCATCTGCTTTCATCTTGACCCAGGCAAGTCCTTTAGCACCAAATTGGGCCGCATACTCCGTAAGAACATCAAGCTCTTTGCGGGAGAATGTGGCGCACGCTTTTGCATTGATAGCTCGTACGGTTCCGTCACCGTCAGCGATGGAACGGAAAACCTTAAAGGAGCAGGTTTTGGCGATTTCAGAAAGATCCACAAGTTCAAATCCGAACCTTGTATCAGGACGATCGGTACCAAAGCGATTCATCGCCTCGTCATAACTAATTCTGTTGAATGGCGGATCTACATCAATATCTAAAGTGTCTTTAAAAAGCTTGGAAATCATCCCTTCGGTGATTTCAATGATCTGTTCTTCATCCATAAAGGAGAGTTCTATATCGATCTGGGTAAACTCAGGCTGGCGGTCGGCACGCAGATCTTCATCTCGAAAACATTTGACGATCTGGTAGTAGCGATCCATTCCGCCAATCATCAACAGCTGTTTAAAAAGCTGGGGAGATTGAGGAAGAGCATAGAATTTTCCAGCATTTACACGGCTTGGAACCAGGTAATCCCGCGCACCTTCAGGGGTGGAACGGGTGAGCATGGGGGTTTCTACTTCGAGAAATTCATTGTCATTGAGGTAGGTACGAAGAGATTGTACGGCCCTGTGACGCTGGTATAGCTTGGCTGCCATTTCAGGCCGCCTAAGATCCATATAACGGTACTGAAGGCGTATGTTATCTGAGATTTCACTCTCTTCATCGAGTGGAAAGGGAGGCGTTTCTGAAGTATTCAGAATACGCAGTTCATCGATAAATATTTCAATTTCACCAGTATCCAGTTTTTTATTGGCCATACCGTCGAGTCTGGCTTCCACTCTACCACGAATGGCGATAACCCATTCACTGCGAAGCTGGTGTGCCTTATTGTGCACTTCGGGATTAACTTCAGGATTGAAGACTATCTGGGTAAGGCCGTGTCGGTCACGCAGGTCGATAAAGATAACTCCGCCGTGATCACGCCTGCGCAGTACCCAGCCCATAAGAATTACTTCATCGCCGATATTGGCACTGGTCAGATCGTTGCAGGAGTGTGTTCTGCGTAAGGTTCCCATTGATTCCATAGTTTAATAAGGAAATGCTTTGCAGCACCCCATCTTCGTTCGTTTGACTTGTAGCGTATAGTATTACTATTACGTCACAAGTCAAACGAACGAACCTGAGGCACTGCAAAACATTTCCATTCCGTGGTTTTAGTATATATTTAAGTTTGACAAGCTCGTAAAAAGGTCAAATTCGAGATGGCCAAGTAAACTTATATCAGTTTTGCCTAAAGTGACAATAATTGATCGTATTAATAGTGGTTACATGGCACAAATTATAGCTCTTTCGTTATACGCTGTGCTAGGTTATCCAATGGTTTGCATTCGCCAACGAGGAATTGTGACAAGCCATCAATTCCAGCATTGATTGTAATATCCTGCTGTTCCTGAGTTTCCATATTTCTGAGTACTGCTTTTCCTTCCTCAAGTTCATTTTCACCAACAATGAGAACATACTTCGCATTCACCTTATTTGCCTGTTTCATCTGACTTTTCAGGCTGCGTCCTTCATGATCCATGGCAGTAAGTAAGCCATTCCGGCGCAGGGTGTGAACCAGTGGAAAGGCAAAATCCGATGCTTTTTCACCCAGTCCTGCAACAAATATATCTATCGGGTTGCTCTCGGCTACTTCTTCCTTCTGCTGCAGAAGAAGAACCAAGCGTTCCATACCTATGGCAAAGCCAATACCTGGAACTTTAGGGCCACCAAGTTTTTCCACCAGACCATCATAGCGGCCTCCGGCGCAGACTGCTGCCTGGGCGCCCAGATCTTTAGTGGTAAATTCAAAGGTGGTACGGGTGTAATAATCGAGGCCGCGAACCATAAATTTATTCAGGTTATACTGTATGTCGAGTTGTTGTAGTGAATTTTGAACAGTTGTAAAATGCTCACTGCAGTCATCACAAAGATGTTCCTGAATGGATGGCGCTTCTTCAACTTGCTCTCTGCATTTCGGGTTTTTACAGTCAAGCACCCGCAGTGGATTGCTTTTACTGCGTCTTGCACAGTCATCACAGAGTTTATCTTTACGATCATCAATAAAGGAAAGCAGGGCCTCACGGAACCCGGGACGGCATACCGGACAGCCAAGAGAGTTTATTTCAAGACGGACAGTTATACCAAGTTCATCAAAAAGCATGGCTCCCATGGCCATAAGTTCGGCATCAACTCTGGGGTTCGGCGTTCCAAGTACTTCAGTATCCATCTGGTGAAACTGGCGTAAACGTCCTTTTTGGGGACGTTCATGGCGAAACATGGGGCCGATGGTGAACAGGCGCTGTATCGGTTTTTGGACATGCAGGCCATGCTGGATATATGCTCGAAGCAGAGATGCAGTGGCTTCCGGGCGCATGGTGATCTGTTTGTCGATAAAGGTGTACATTTCCTTTTCAACGATATCGGTGGCTTCGCCAATGGAACGGGCAAAAAGTTCCGTCTTTTCCAGTATTGGCATCCGGATTTCGGAGAAGTTGAAACGTGAGAAAACATTGCGGGCACTGTTCTCCACTTTTCGCCACAACTGCACTTCGTCGGGTGTGATGTCTTTAAAGCCGTTTAGGGCCGATATTTTCACTGCAATTCCTCCAGAAAACACATTATCAAAAAAGTATAAAATAAAACGTAATTACGGCAAAATGTCAAGCATATGCGGGCCATAGATGGAAAAAACGTGATTTCGGTCATATTCAGGATGAATTTATGAGTATAGTGACGATGATATTCGGTTCTGTTGCAGCCATGTTCCTTGACAAACAGTGGGAAGCAAGTCATTATTACTTGCCTGATATCTATGCACTATAACTTTACAAATCAGAGAAATATAACGCCTATGACTTTATCCAACGAACCCAGAGTAATCAGCAGCGATGATCATCCCATTCGTCACCATATGATAGATAGGGATGCTATGAAGGTACTGCGCGTATTGAGGGATAATGGCTATGCGGGGTATCTGGTTGGCGGCGGGGTTCGTGATCTGTACCTCGGAAAATCCCCAAAGGATTTTGATATTTCCACCGATGCAAGACCGGGACAGATTCGGAAGCTTTTCCGTAATAGTCGCACCATTGGCAGGCGTTTTCGTCTGGTTCAGGTATTCTTTGGATCCAAGGAAATTGAAGTTTCCACCCTTCGTTCACTGAGTGAATATGATATTGATGGACCCGATGCTGTACTGGCTCCCAATAATACCTATGGGAGTCTTGGGGAAGATGCACAACGTCGTGATCTTACGGTTAATGGTCTTTTTTACGAAATTGAGAATAACAGTATAATTGATTATGTGGGTGGAATCGAAGACCTGGATAAATCAGTCGTTCAGTTTGTGGGCGAGCCTGAGCGCCGTATTACCAGAGATCCGGTACGTATGCTTCGGGCGATCAGGCATGCCGGAAGATTAGGTTTTCGGATCGCTCCCAAAAGCTGGGAGGCTATTTGTGCCAACCATACAAAGCTTCCTCTCTGTCCTCCCTCGCGTATACGTGATGAATTTTTTAAAGACCTGCACAGTGGTGCATTGACAGAGTGGCTGCAACTCGCTTTGGATTCCGAGCTCTTTTTTGATATTTTTGGTCTCTATAAAAAAGCTCTTGTCAAAAAGGAAGATAGCGACGAAACGCCCTATCGTGAGCAGTTACTTGCCCTTGCAAAGGTGATTGACCGAAGTTCAAAACTGGCAAAAGAATCTGGAAGACGGGGGCTCAGTAATGATTTCCTGTTGGCGCTGATCCTTGTCCCCTGGGCAAATGCACAGTTTGGTTTAGTTAATCAGCAATTAAAAGGTGCTGCTGCGTTTAGATTTTCTAAAATTATGCGTGAGGCACTAGATAAAGAGTTGGGTACACAGCTGAACTTACGCCGCTCTATCAGACAGGAGATGGTAACGCTTCTTTCCAGTCTCCCGCAGTTTCTCAAGCACATGGAGGATCAATCATGGCCGAGATGGATCCAAAAGAAGAGCTACTACAAGTCCTGTTTACTGTTTTGCGAGTTATACTCTGAATCTCTCACCGGGAATGAGGCAAATCTTCAATCGGTTTCTTTGCCAATGGAGCAGCCTCGTTCCGGGAAACGCAAACCCTCCTCATCCAGGAGAGGAGGAAGAAACAAGCAGTGTAAGCCAGCGTTTTCTTCCAGGCAGAAAGGTATTTTTGGGTTAAAAAAATAAGGTTTCTTCCGTCTCTACACAACTCCCTTGCTTTTGAGGAATGGCACATATTTAGTGTCGGTTTTCTTGATGTGAGTGATAAGCCAATCTTTGAGGAACTCCATTACGTCAATCGAAATGTCAGTCTGCCCTGTTTTGAATTATCTTTGAAGATCCAGTAGTTTGGCCACAATTTTTCGGTGGATATCCTTGTGTGCGTTCGTCTCCTCATACCCATGTTTTGTGAAAAGATCTTCCTCAAAGTTAAAATGGGTTTCGGTGTAGCGGATCAATTTGTTGAGGACGTTGCCAACGGCTGACTGGCCCGCATTACTATTCATTTTTTGATACAATTCATTTAGTAGTTCAACTAGTACCTTGTGCTGATCGTCAATACATTTGAGCCAACGGAGAGGGATGCACTCCAGCGGAGTAATGGCCCACCAGATGTAGATCCCAAACGTCGCTTATTCTGGCCGCTAGTAGAATCCCCGAGATGGAAACGATCTGTTTCCTGGCTGATGGTATTAGCAATTTCTTTGAGATGCTCGGCACTTTCCTGTAAGCGTTGGCTTCCTTCTTGTGCCTCTTTTGATACCTGACTAACATCAATAATATCTTTTGCAATTTCACCGGCAACCATGGATGCCTGAGAGACATTCTCGTTCACTTCGCTGATTCCATTTGCCACGTCATTTACATTCCCAGAAATATCAGAAGCAGTGACAGATTGTTCTTCAACGGCTGAAGCAATGGTGGAGACTATTTCATTGATACTATCAATTACTTTACTAATTTCAGTTATTTCTATCACAGTTTCGTCGGTGGATGCTTGAATGGATTCAATCTTATTTTTTATTTCATTGGCAACAACGGCAAATCCTTTTCCAGCTTCTCCGGCCCTTGCTGCTTCAATGGTGGCGTTGAGTGCCAAAAGGTTTGTTTGTTCTGGATGCCTCTTCTTGCATGGATTGAAGTTTGCTTTCGAGTTGGGCGGAGATTTCAATTAGATCTTGTCCGATGGCACTCTCTATTGCGGTAAAGGGGTCTGCAATATGGTGTTGAGTTGTTGATTGCTGCTGTTTTGGGTGAGCACTGTAAATAAAATTGCACTGACAATCATAATCAGAAGTGCAATGGCGATTGGTGCAATCAGTTTAAAGCGGAAGCTTTTCACTATGGAATTTTGCCTTTTGTTTCTCCCTGCAGGTGAGTCTGGTGTAAAAAAATTTTCAGGAGTCTACGCTTACTTGTATTGTTTTAGGGCAAAAGCACGACAAGGTGCTCCTACTGGGTTGTGTACCGTTCACCAGTGTAAGAAAAAAGAGTACATTATTGATTATGCTATCATGAACGATATGAAGAATGAAATATTGTTGAGTAAAATAAATCTGTCAGTTTAAGTATTTAGTGTCATTCCTAAATAAGTATTATTGATAGTTCTAACTAGAAGTACTGACTTTACGAGATCCTTTTCTTTTGACATAAGAGGGGAAGAACATATAGAATTCGTTAGATGTCAATGAAAGTTTGCGTATCGGTTGAGTTGGAAAAACCCCTTTTCAACTTGGAATAACCGTGAAGACGATTGTTATGAATCACGCATTGGGGGAACCGAAGGAGAAGATAATGAAAGACCAGGCAGGTATTGTGGAAGTGGGTTCCGGTCTCAGCAGACGCGGTTTTTTGAAGGGTTGTACTTTAGCTGCTGCTGCGCTGGGCCTCTCGGAGGCAATGATCCCAAAATTATTGGAAGCGGCAGAGTCCGCTGAAAGGCCGACGGTTATTTGGCTCCACTTTCAGGAGTGTACCGGTTGTACCGAGAGCCTCCTGCGTGGATCTCATCCGGATATCGGTCGTTTGATATTGGATGTTATTTCACTTGATTACCACGAAACGATAATGGTGCCATCCGGGCATCAGGCTGAAAAAAGTCTCCATGATTCCGTGGAAAAGAATGCCGGAAAATTTATTCTGGTGGTTGAGGGAGCCATTCCGACGGCTGATAATGGCATTTATTGTAAAATTGCAGGACGTACTGCGATGGATATTCTGGCAGATATCGGGCCGAAGGCTGCAGCTGTTATTGCACTCGGGACCTGCGCTTCTTTTGGAGGTATTCAGGCGGCTGCTCCAAATCCAACGGGTGCGAAGGGTGTACAGGATCTCCTTTCGGGCGTTCCTATTCTTAACCTGCCAGGATGTCCTCCTAATCCAGTGACTTTTCTTGGTACGGTGCTTCACTATCTGACTTTTAAACGCTTGCCCAATTGTGACAATCTCGGACGACCTCTTTTTGCCTATGGTCGTCGGATTCATGATCATTGTGAGCGTCGTGCCCATTTTGATGAAGGTCGTTTTGCCGAAGAGTTTGGAGATTATGGACATAGGAATGGATATTGTCTCTACAAGGTAGGCTGTAAAGGGCCTGAAACTTTTTCTAACTGTCCTTCGGTTCGTTTTAATGATGAGGGGGTCTGGCCCGTTTCCGTTGGTCATGGCTGTGTTGGTTGTACAGAACCAAATTTTTGGGATACCATGACTCCTTTTTATGAAAGATTACCACAGGTTTCGATTCCAGGAACTGGAATCATTGCAGATGCTGATACTGCTGGAAAAACAATTCTTGGCGTGGCGGCAGCAGGTGCTGCAATTCATGCTGCAGTAGGGATTGGAAAGTCTAAACTGAAGGGTAAGGATAAGGATAAGGAATAGAATACCAGTATATAGGAATATACTGGCTGAAGAGGGAGGAAAAGGGAAGATTATTTGCCCTGCCTTTAACCTTTAGCCTTTAGTCTCATAATCTAAGAAAAAACATTGAGAGGATACAATGGCTCAGCGAATCACCATCGACCCCATAACCAGAATTGAGGGTCATTTACGTATAGATGCAGAAGTGGATGGAGGGAAGGTTACTAAAGCCTGGTCATCCGGTCAGATGTGGCGTGGTATTGAAACCATTCTCAAAGGGCGTGACCCACGTGACGCTTGGCTCTTTACCCAGCGTATCTGTGGTGTCTGTACCACGGTCCATGCACTTGCTTCCGTTCGGGCAGTAGAGAATGCTCTGAATCTTGAGATTCCAATTAATGCTCAGTATATCCGAAACATCGTCATGTCCATTCATGCTCTGCAGGATCATATTGTTCATTTCTATGTGCTCTCAGCACTTGATTGGGTGGATGTGGTCTCAGCACTTTCTGCTGATCCGAAAAAGACAGCGGCACTTGCAAGTTCTCTTTCTAACTGGCCAAATAACAGTGCTAAACGCTTTGCAGCAGTTCAGGGAAAAGTGAAAGCACTGGTTGATAGCGGCCAATTAGGTCCTTTTGCCAATGGATATTGGGGCCATCCTGCCATGAAGCTTCCTCCCGAAGCAAACCTTATGGCGGTCTCCCACTATCTTGAGTCACTTGATTATCAGAGAAAGGCCACCCAGGCACTCGGTATTATTTCAGGAAAGAATCCACATATTCAGAACCTTTCCGTAGGCGGGGTAACCACCGCGCTCAATCCGGACAGTGATTCCGCTCTGAATATGGAGCGCCTGTTCCGCGTTAAAGAACTTATTCAGGATGTGCGTGGTTTTATTCAGCAGGTGTATCTGCCGGATGTGGTTGCTGTTGGTGCTCTCTATAAAGACTGGCTTCCATACGGTGCCGGAGTTACGAATTATATGGCAGTTCCGGATATGGTTCTTGATACCAAGGCAACGAAGTTTGATCTACCGGGTGGAACAATCATGAATGGAGACCTTGGAACTGTGAAGGGAATTACCTCTTTTCACGATGACTATTTCCGGGATAACGTGGTGGAGAACATTTCCCACGCCTGGTACAAGGGAGACTGGACGAAACATCCCTATGAGGAAGATGATGTTCCGGCATATGGTGAGTTTCAGGATGATGGAAAGTATTCCTGGATCAAGGCACCACGTTTTCAGGGACAGCCTATGCAGGTTGGGCCACTTGCTCAAATGCTGGTTGGTTACGCGCAGGGCCACAAGCCAATTATTGAAAATGTCAATAATGCATTGTCGCTTGTTTCAAGTGTGGCCGGTGTCACAGTTGGTCCAGAAGTATTACATTCAACCCTTGGTCGTCATGTGGCACGTGCAGTTCGCGCTTCAATGCTGGGTGATCTTGCCCTTAAGCACTGGGATCTACTGGTTGATAATATTGGTAAAGGGGATCTTGAGATTTTTAATAAGCCGGTTTTCCCACAGGGCGAACAACAGGGCTACGGCATTCACGAAGCTCCCCGCGGTGTACTGTCTCATTGGGTTGTGATCCAGGATGGAAAGATTAAGAATTATCAGTGTGTTGTGCCGTCCACTTGGAACGCAGGACCGCGTGATGAAAAAGGTGTTGCAGGTCCCTATGAGGCGTCACTCGTTGGTAACCCGGTGGCCGATGCCGAGAAACCCCTTGAGCTTTTACGGACCGTTCACTCCTTCGACCCCTGTATCGCCTGTGCGGTACATACGGTGGATGGTAACGGTGTCGAAATGTCAAAGGTGAAAGCATTATAAGATCGTGATTCCTTATGATCTAACACTGATGCACAGTAGGTAAGCCAGTATAAGTACCTTCCCTAAATTTTTTTCAAACCATGAAAAAAATTTATAAGGTACTAAGGGGGTTGTTATGAATTATGAAGTAAAAAATGTCTGGAGTGTGTTGCTCCGGCTGTATCATTGGGCATTTGTCCTCTCCATCGTTGCGCTGGTGGTGACCGGGTTTTATATCAACAATCCATGGACAAACACCACATTGGAAGGAAATGTTCCTTTTCCAATGGCTACCATGCGTTATCTCCACTTTGTGGCGGGCTATCTCTTTACCGCTGCAGTGCTAATAAGGATATTTCTGTTTATTTTCGGGAATAAACATGAACGGATCATGGATATTCTTCCCGTTACCTCCAGGAATATTAAGAGCCTGTCCACAACGCTTGGCTATTATAGCTATGTAAGTGATCAGCACGATAGCCGTTTAGGGCATAATGTTTTGGCTGGTATTATCTATATTGTCACGCTTATCGCTGCGCTTTTCCAGCTGGTTGGTGGCTTTTATATGTTATACCCTGAGGCCGGGTTTTGGCAGGTATTTGGGAATACTCTTTTTAATTCCCAGCAGGAAGGCAGGTTTATTCATCATCTATTGATGTGGTATTTTATTATATTCGCCTTTACCCATGTGTATATGGTGATCTGGAATGACCTGAAATCACCTGAAGGACTTGTTTCTTCAATATTTACAGGGAAGAAGTTTAAGCGTAAGGATGCCTAAATCTGTTTTACTTAAGAAAATCAACGTCCTGGGTACCGTCCAGGGCGTTGGCTTTCGTCCCTTTGTCTACCGTCTTGCCGCTAGATATAAACTCACCGGTAGTATCTGTAATACCGATCATGGTGTTGTTATAGAAGTGGAGGGCAAAGAGACATCCATTCAGGATTTTGTTGACACACTTCGTACAACTCCTCCTCCGCTGGCTCGTATTAGCTCCTTTACACTGAAGACACAAAATTCCTTAAAAGATTATAAAGAATTTTCAATTCTGAAAAGTGTCTCGAAGCAGAGCTGCCGTGCTATAATTCCTGTGGATATTGCGCTTTGCAATGATTGTCTACAGGATATTATTGATCCGCATAATCGACGTTTTGCCTACCCCTTCACCAACTGCACAAACTGCGGTCCTCGTTTTACCATTGTAAAAAACATTCCATACGATAGACCGGAAACGTCCATGAGTTGTTTCCCGCTCTGTTTAGAATGCAAGGCGGAGTACGAAGATCCCGGAGACCGGCGATTTCATGCTCAACCGAATGCGTGCGCAGAGTGTGGCCCAGAGCTATCCTGGCATGACGCTAAAGGTGTACGGATAGAATCCTCCTCTCCATTAAAAGAAGTAGCCCGTTCTTTGGCACAGGGAAAAATTGTGGCCATGAGAGGGCTTGGAGGGTTTCATCTGGTTGTGGACGCACGCTCAGATGTGGCTGTAGAAAGGCTTCGCAAGCGGAAGGGAAGAGCATCTAAACCCCTGGCAGTAATGGCCGCCAGCCTGGATGAAGCGGAGGGATTCTGCCTTGTAAACAGTGGAGAAGCGGAACTTTTACAAGGGATAGAGCACCCCATAGTACTTGTAGTACAAAAAGAGTCTGATCTGGCTTGCACCCTAACACCTGGCATAGATGAAATTGGTGTGATGCTCCCTTATACTCCCTTACATCAGCTTCTGTTTCTTCAACCAGGTTGCCCGCAGACTCTGGTTATGACCAGCGGGAACAGAAGTGGAGCACCAATTTTTACCGCAAATGAAGCGGCGGTGGCAGGTCTTGAAGGTATTGCCGATTGTTTCTTGCTCCATAACCGGGAGATTGTAACTCGCATTGATGATTCAGTGGCAAGGATACATTCCCGTGGAATACAGTTACTGCGGCGTGCCCGAGGGTATGTTCCGACGGCAATGATTTTACCACAGGAGTTTCCCTCTCTACTTGCCTGTGGTGGCGGACTAAAATCAACATTCTGCCTGACAAGGGAAAAAGAAGCCTTTCTCAGCCAGCATATAGGGGATCTTTTTAATCTGGAATCATTGGATTTTTATCGGGAAAGCATATATCATTTTAAGAGACTCTTACAAGTGGAACCGGAAGCTGTGGTGTGTGATTTGCATCCGGATTATTTAAGTAGTCACTATGCAAAAGAATTGAATCTGCCGATCTATAAAGTGCAGCATCACCATGCGCATGCTGCTGCAGTTTTGGTGGAACATGGAATTAAGGAAAAGGTGCTTGCTCTGGTGCTGGATGGAACGGGTTTAGGAGATGATGGCAGCAGCTGGGGGGGAGAAGTTCTTCTTGCCGACTGTTATCAGTACAAACGCTTAGGATCATTAGCTACTATGCTCCTGCCAGGAGGCGATGCCGCAGCAGAAGAACCGTGGCGCATGGGATTGTCTCTGCTCTTTAGTCTTGGGCAGGATAGGCCGGAGCTTGCACTGGCGGAGGCACCAAAACAACACGCCCTGTGGCAAATGATGGAACAGGGTTTTAATTGTCCTTCAACAAGCAGTTGCGGACGATTTTTTGATGGGATTGCAGCTCTGTTAGGAGTCTGTCTTACGGCTTCCTACGAAGGGCAGGCGGCAATGGAGTTAGAGGCTCTAGCACAGCAGGCTAAGGGAACTCGAGACCTGACTGATCTTCTTCGAAACCGTGTCTGGAAAATTGAAACGGTTCAATTTGATGGGAGGCTGATTTTACAGCAGGACAAGTTGGTTCAAGAGGTGTTGTTGCAATTGTCCGACGGCAGAAAATTAGCTGACATTGCACTTGACTTTCATCTTTGTCTGATTAAAAGTCTCTTTGATCTTTTAGACCGGCTGGCTGAAGAAACGAAGATTAGCCACGTTGTTCTTACGGGTGGTTGTATGCAGAACAGTCTTCTTCTTGAGGGACTGTTTATTCTTCTGGAACAGAATAACTTTACCGTTCATACAGGGGAACAGATTCCTGTAAATGATGGTGGAATTGCTCTGGGCCAGGCGATTATTGGAGGTTTACGTCATGTGTCTGGCAGTACCGATGAAAGTAATTGAAATTCAGGGTGATCCTGATGATTTTTTGAGCGGACAGATTGCCGTGGTTGATGCTGATGGAATCAGCAAAGAGACCCGGCTTGATATTGTGGATCGCTGGCCGGTTATTGGTGATTATCTAATTATTCATGCAGGGTTTGCAATTCATACCCTTGATCCAGTGGAAGCGGAGATCAATATCAGTCTTATGCGAGAAATGGCTGAGAAAGTTGAAGCAGCTGAAGCGATGGAAAAGAACTCATGAAATATCTGGATGAGTTTCGGGATAAGGCTCTAGCTACGCCACTTCTTGAGGAGTTAGGCAGAAGCGTCACCAAGCCTTTTCGGGTAATGGAAGTATGCGGAACTCATACCATGTCTATTTTCCGCAGTGGTCTGCGGACATTGCTTCCCGACGGAATAGAGCTGATATCCGGCCCCGGTTGTCCGGTTTGCGTAACCTCGGCTTCCCATATTGACGCAATTCTTGCCATGGCAGAGCTTCCCAATACGCGGATTGCCCTGTTTGGTGACCTGTTTCGGGTTCCTGGTAGCAGCGGTCTCTCTCTTGCCAATGCGTCATCGCAGGGGGCAAAGGTGGATATCGTCTATTCCCCCATGGATAGTCTGGATCTGGCTCGAAAGTACCCGGATGAAACGATAATATTTTTAGGCGTTGGGTTTGAAACCACAACTCCTGGAATTGCTGCAACCATTATGGCTGCAAAAAACAGCGGAATAGATAACTTTGTTGTTTTTTCCACCCACAAGGTTATGCCGCCGCCATTGATTGCCCTGCTTGATGATCCTGATCTCAAGATTGACGGGCTTCTTTGTCCCGGTCATGTGAGTACTATTATCGGTGCAGGAGCCTACCAGCCACTGGCTGATAAATATGGACTGGCCTGTGTTGTCGGGGGGTTTGAACCGGCAGATATTCTTCAAGCCTTGATTCTACTTGCACGCCAAATTGGCAAAAATGAGGCGTATGTAGAGAATGCTTATACCCGTGCAGTGAGCTGGGATGGAAATCCGAGAGCACAACGGATGGTTGCAAACATTTTTGAACCCACTGATATGGAGTGGCGTGGCCTTGGAGTAATCCCCGAAAGCGGTCTGGCTATCCGTGAAGAATACAGCCACTATGATGCTGAAAGGCGATTGGATATTCAACTGATCCCGGCCGAAGAACCAAAGGGGTGTCGTTGTGGTGAAATCCTGAAAGGAAAGGAAGTCCCTTCTGAATGTCCGCTCTTTGGAACACGCTGTACTCCCGGTAACCCCATTGGCCCATGTATGGTGTCAAGTGAGGGAACCTGTGCTGCTTTTTATAAATATACTTGATGGTTATAATGACAAACGGAAATAAAAAAGTTCTTTTGGATCATGGTAGTGGCGGGATAGCCAGTCAGGAATTGATTGCTGATATCTTTTTAAAACACTTGGATAACCCCATTTTGGCATCTCTGGAAGATAGTGCTGTTATGGATAATCATCCTGGAAAACTCGCCTTTAGTACGGATAGTTATGTGGTTGATCCAATATTCTTTCCGGGAGGCAATATTGGTACGCTGGCAGTACATGGAACGATTAATGACCTTGCCATGCGTGGTGCGCGTCCGCTCTGTTTGAGCCTGGGGCTTATTTTGGAGGAAGGTCTGGATATTACAGACCTTGAGCGTGTTATTCGCTCCGTTGCAGAATGTTCAAAATCCGCCGCCGTTCCAGTTGTCACCGGAGATACCAAGGTTGTTCCCAAGGGAAAGTGTGACAAAATATTTATTAATACTTCGGGAATTGGTATTGTGGCCGAGGGTGTGGATGTTTCTTCTACGATGGCGCGAGAGGGCGATGTAATCATTCTCTCCGGTTCCATGGGTGATCACGGTATTACGATTATGACACGGCGTGCCGGAATCAGTCTCGATGGTAACCTGGAAAGTGATTCTGCTTCTCTTCATGAGTTGGTGGGGTTACTTCTGGAGCAGCTTCCTTCCGGCTCGCTACATACTCTCCGTGATCCAACCAGGGGTGGGGTGGCCACATCCTTAAATGAGATAGCAGCTGCAGCAGGACTGAGTGCTGAAATAGATGATCAGCTTATTCCCGTTCATAGCGAAGTTCGTGCAGCCTGTGAGATTATGGGGCTTGATCCACTCTATCTTGCGAACGAAGGAAAATGTCTGGCTCTGGTTGCAGCTGACCAGGCAGAAAATGCTCTGCGGATTATGCAGTCCACAACAGTGGGTAGAGAGGCTGCAATTATCGGTAGTTTAAAGGACGGAAAAGCTGGACGGGTCGTTTTACGAACAGCAATAGGTGGTTCCCGAATTATCACACCTTTGCATGGAGAGCCTCTCCCGCGAATTTGTTAAGGAT
>CAZDJE010000016.1:21566-48505 GCA_964505715.1 uncultured Desulfocapsa sp.
TCCCGAATTATCACACCTTTGCATGGAGAGCCTCTCCCGCGAATTTGTTAAGGATGATGGTTTTGTAAAAAAGCTTCATCATTATTCTGGATTTTTTACGAGTGTATCAAGGATAAAAAAATGGAAAAAAATACTAAAAATGCTGGCATATTAGGGATTGGCAACCTCCTGCTCTCCGATGAGAGTTTTGGGGTTCACGTTATTGAGTATCTGGAAGAAAAGTATAGTTTTCCAGATTCAGTGACTGTGTTTGATGGGGGAACGGCTGGTATTTACATGGCCCCGTTTCTGGAAGAGCATGATCCAATTTTCATTGTGGATGTGGTGAATCTTGAGGATGCTGAACCGGGCTCTCTTTGCACATTCACCGCAGAAGATGCCAGAAATGGTTCCATGCAGCCTCGTATGTCTCCTCATCAGCTTGGGGTCATGGAGATTCTGGATATCTGTAAACTACGTGGAATAGAGCCTGAATGCGTAGAATTTTACTGTGTGGTCCCAAAGAGTCTAGCCACCGGCCTTGAGATGACGGAACCTGTGGCCTCCAAAATCGAGAAAATATCCAGACTGCTGGTGGAGCGACTTCAGGGGATGGGCTTTGATATACGCATAAAAGAGAAAGAACATGCATGAAATGTCGCTTGTTCAGGGCCTGCTGATTCAGCTAAACGAGCTGGCCAAAGAACATGATCGTTCAAAGGTTATCAGCGTCTGTATGGAGATCGGCCCTCTTTCTGGAGTGGTGATAGACTCATTTCAGTTTGGTTTTGATATTCTGGCAAAAGAGGATGTCTTAACTAAAGACGCAAAATTGATCATAGAGAGTCCGCCTGCAATATATCGATGTTTCGGGTGTGGAAAGGAAGTTGAGGCGGTCAAGAGGCCAGAGAGTTGTTCAGAATGCTCGGAAACGCTGTTCTCCCCCCAGGGTGGAGATGGCTTGATCCTTCGTCAGGTTGAGATGGAATAGTGACGGAACAGCGAATGCTCCAGTTATACGAAATTTTCAATACAAATAGAAAGGAATACTATGTGTGATGCATGCGGTTGTGATTTAAAACCAGAACATACCCATGACTCCAAGGTGATTGAAGTGCACCAGAGTCTTCTTGCCGCCAATACGGCGATGGCAGAAAAAAACCGGGTCCACATCGAAAAAATGGGTGCTATTGCTATCAATATGATATCGAGTCCCGGTTCCGGTAAGACCACTCTGTTAGAAAAAACCATAGAGGCTCTTGGAGATACGATTCGGATAGGAGTGATCGAAGGAGATATCGAAACAGACAGAGATGCAATGCGTATTCGGGCCAAGGGTGTTCCGGTAATCCAGTTGACCACGGGTGGCGCCTGCCATCTGGATGCTGCGCAGATCCATAAAGGCTTGCATCTTCTGGAAAAAGAAGAGGGGGGAGCTGAGCTTGATATTCTCTTTATTGAGAATGTTGGTAATCTGGTTTGCCCGGCAACTTTTGATCTTGGGGAGCATCATCGGCTTGTTCTGGTTTCTGTGCCGGAAGGTCCTGATAAACCAGCAAAATATCCAAAGGCATTTCACAGTTCTCAGGTTTTTATTATTTCAAAGACCGATCTGCTTCCTTATTTTGATTTTCCGGTTGCAGAAGCGAAAGCAGAGGCTTTACAGCTGAATCCTGATCTTCTTGTTATGGATCTTTCTGCGACCAGTGGGGAGGGTTTTGATCAATGGCTCGACTATTTAAGAGACCTGCACAGTAATCGTCAGTAGAATGTAAATGGTGATCGACTTTGCTTGTATTAGTGGAATACAATTAGAAACACGATTACCACCGAAGTTCAGCTTTTGCTGATACCACGTGTAGGAGCCCGCCCCTGCGGGCGAAAAATGTCAATGATCCTGTCGTCTTTCGCCCGCAGGGGCGGGCTCCTACAATTGAATTTTGCAGTTACCTGAGTTCTTTTTGGCTTTTTCTGAATCTGTTAGCCCTGAATGCGTTTTATCTCGGCAAGAATTTCTCTCCCACCATTTTCAAGAATATACTCGCCAAGGCGTTCGCCTATTGCATCGGCCTGATCCCTCGGGCCTTTTTCGGTTTTGCTAAGAACGGTTTTCCCGTCAAGACTTGCAAGTCCTCCCCGTAGGATAAGAGTATCCCCATCGAGTACGGCATTGCCGAAGGCTGGGATAGAGCAACCGCCTTCCATGGTTCGCAGATATGCGCGTTCGGCAAGGAGGCAGGATTCCGAATCGGGATTGTTGAGGCAGGCTCTGATTTTCTCACGTTTCTCCCGACTGATACCTGTTGCTGATTCAATAGCAATGCAGCCCTGTCCAACGGGAGGAATAAACTCTTGGTCCGAAAAAATTTTCACAATCATATCGTCATATTCCATGCGTTTCACTCCTGCATAGGCAAGCATCAGAGCATCGCAGTCCCCGGAATCCATTTTTTGAATCCTGGTTTGTAGATTTCCACGCATTTCCACGGTTTCAATATGGGGATAAAAATGTTTCAGCAGGGCAATTCTGCGGACGGAGGAGGTACCGATACGAAGGCTTTTTGAGGTGTCGGCAAGATTAATACTTTTGTCTCGGGATACTAGTACATCGTTTGACTTTTCTCTGTCAGTAAAGGCGATGAGTTCAAAGCCAGCGGGAAGGATTGACTGCAGATCCTTGGCACTGTGAACAGCTATATCGGTGGTGCCGTTACTGAGTTGATCTTCAAGCTCCTCGGTAAAAACGCCTTTGCTGCCAATTTTGGCAATAGAGACATTAAGTATTTTATCACCCTTGGTCTCCATGGAGCTGATATCTGTTTCCATGCCGCTGTTTCCGAGCATTTCTGCGACGGCATCTGTCTGCCACATTGCAAGTTTACTTTTTCTTGATCCTATTTTTATGGTGGTCATGGTATCAGTCCTGTTTTTAGATAAGTTACTAATATTGAATAGTAATAAGTAAGCCTGCAGAGGTACCTTATAAAAAAACATTTTCAGTGAAAAGCAAGAAAATATTTTGTCAGGTACTAAGGGCTTAATTTATGGTGAAATATTTTTATCTGTAACGGAGAGTATCTTACCATATGAAATAGAGAGAAAAAAGGCATGATTGCAAAGTGTTTTTAAAAACGCTATCATTGCTCATGCGTTTTCTCCTTTATAACATACGGTATGCGACGGGACACGGGCTTGCTTATCACCTTCCCCTTCCTTTTGCCGGCTTTTTCAAAAAGACAGGCTCGAACCTTGGGGAGATCGTCTCTTTTATCCGTTCAGTCAATCCCGATGTGATCGCGCTTATTGAGGTGGATTCAGGCTCCTATCGTTCCCGTAAGTCCTGTCAGGTCCAGGCGATTGCAAGAGCGCTTGATCATTATCACGTGGTGGAAACCAAATATGGTGGAGGCTCACTGGCCAACAGGGTTCCGGTGCTGAATAAACAGGGAAATGGCCTGCTTACAAATCGTGAGATTGTCAGTCATCACTTTCATTATTTTAAAGAGGGTGTGAAGCGCTTGGTCATTGAAGTAGAACTTGAAGATGTTCGTATTTTCACCGTTCACCTCTCCCTTTCCTATAAACACAGGCAGCAGCAGCTGGAACATCTGCATCGTATAATTTCACAGAGTCGCAAACCGGTAATTGTAGCGGGTGATTTTAATACCTTTGGCGGTGATCGTGAGGTACAGCTTTTTCTGGCTGCCACCGGACTCGTCAATGCAAATCTAAAAGGATTACCTTCACATCCCAGTCATGCTCCAAAGCGCAACCTGGATTATATTCTCCACAGTCCGCAGCTGGAGGCGTCAAATTTTACAATTCCGGACATTCGACTCTCGGACCATGCGCCGTTAATTTGTGATTTCAGTATGCTGAGTAGCGCCTGATGCGCCAGCTGGCAGCTGCACTTCAAAGCATGAACCTTCCCGTATTCTACTGCTAAGCGTAACCTGTCCGTTGTGGGCTTCAACCACGGCTTTGACATAATTTAATCCCAACCCGAGCCCCTGTTTGGACCTGCTGCGGTCACCACGATAGAGGCGATCCCATATGCGCAGGGCTTCGCTTTCGGAAATGCCCATACCATCGTCACAAAAACGGATGATAACATTGCTGTCAATGGCTTTAATACTAATTGCAACATGACCGGATGCATGGCCGTATTTGATAGCATTATCAAGCAGGTTGGCCCAGACCTGACTTATCCGTGTTTTATCGGCAAAAATAAAAATATCGCTTTCTGCTAGATCACAGGAGACCGATATCTGTTCTTCTTCTGCCACATACTGGTAGAGGCCCATAACATCTTCAACTGTGTCTAGGAGATTTATTTTTTCGGGATGAAGCCGCATGGTTCCAGCTTCCGCCTCGGCGACACTCATCATAACTTTGAGCATAGAGAGGACTCTTTCAGATTCCTCGAGGCAGTCGGAAAGAGCATCGCGATAGAGCTTATGATCCTCCTTGTCGGCTTGCAAAGCATATTCAGCTACGGCACGTAGTCTGGTCATGGGGGTGCGCAAATCGTGTGCTACGTTGTCCAGTGATGATTGCATCTCATAAATAAGGTGTCTGTTTTGGGAGAATGTCTGTTCAAGGAGTTGGTAGACGTGACCGAGATCATTATTTCGAAGATTTCCCTCGGGCAGAGTGGCTTGTTTGTGTTCCAACCCATATTTAATGTGAGTGCTTAAGGTTTGCAGGGGCCGGTTTGTCAAATACCTCAGCAGATAAGCAAAACAGAGGGATGGCAGGGCAGCAAGTAAAAAGAGAAGGTAAGCGGTTGCTACGGATTTTCTGTATATGGCAATCCCTGTAGTTGAGTCATCCATACCTGCCTGAATAACACTACCATCTCTAAGAGATTTTGAGACAAGAATCCAGCTACCGCTTTGGTCCGGTTGTAGGATGTCTATCCAGGCACCATGGCTACTGGGGGTAAGTTCAACTAATCCCTTGAAAACCATCCTGTTCTCTGAACTGATCAGTAGCTGGTTTTTCTCTCTGCTGATACGTATAAAATCAAGATCGCTGGGGGGGCTGTGTTGAGAGGTGAATTGATACCCTGCAGAAGAGCTCTGTCGTAGCAGATAGCTGTTCAGGGCGGATTGAACGGTTGACAGTCGCTGCTCTTTAATATCTCTTTTGATCTTGAAGGTGTGGACTCCTAGGCAGAACCCAGCGAAAATCCAGGAAAGAAGAAAAAAGAGAATAACTGTTCGGATTCTACCGTAAAAAAAATCGAGACTATTCGTCACGAAGGACATACCCCATGCCTCGTACTGTATGAATAAGCTTATCTTTGTAGTTTTTATCAACGCTGTTGCGGAGACGGCAGACAAGAACATCTATAACATTGGTTTGTGGATCAAAATTATAGTCGTAGATATGCTCAAGAATGGAAGTCTTTGAGAGTACACGGCCAGTATTACGCATCAGAAGCTCTAACAGTGCATACTCTTTGGCTGGAAGTTCAATTTTTGTGTTTTGACGTTTTACTTCACGTTTGAGTGGGTCAATTTGCAACTCACCGACGGTGAGGACGGCAGAATCGATACTTTTTTGTCCCCGACGGAGTAGCGCCTGAATACGGGCAAGTAATTCATTGAAGGAAAAGGGCTTGATCATATAATCATCACCGCCGCGTTGCAGTCCTTCAATACGATCATCCACCGATTGTCTGGCGCTGAGAATAAGTACCGGTACGTCAATACTTCTCTTTCGCAGTCCTTCTATTAGTGAGAGTCCATCGAGCCCGGGGAGCATAATGTCGATGACAGCGGCCGCATATGGTTCAGTGAGTCCAAGAGAAAGCCCATCCACACCATTATTGCAAACATCAACGCTAAATCCAGCTTCCTGTAAACCCTTTTGGAGAAAGGATGCGATTTTTTTGTCATCTTCAACTACAAGAAGGCGCATAATGGAGTATCCGGTTTAGTGGGATCGAAGTGTAATTACAGTGGCGCAACGTCCGGTTTGGCAATCACCATTTCGACAGGAACGGCGATATGAAAAATAATCCTGAGAGCATGAAGTACAACTGCTTGCTAGTTCGATATTGTGTTCTGCAATGCCTGTGCTCATGAGTTGCATTTTTGAGATTTGCCAGAAGTCAAAATAATTCTCTTTACCTTGAAAGGCAAGGAATGTCTTTGGCAGTTCAGTTGTATGGTTAATGAATTCGGCACAGCATGGACCAAGGGAAGGGCTCACATAGGCCTGGATATCTGTCGGGTTTGAATCATACTGTTTTTGCATTGCCAGTACTGTTTTGGCGATAATATTTAAGACACTTCCTTTCCAGCCGTTATGGATGGCTGCGATTGCTGACTGAACCGGATCATAGAGCGTGACTGCCTGACAATCCGCCTGCTGTATCATAAGCCCGATTTCAGGAACATCTGTCATCAGGGCATCGTAGCCCTCAACTTCCAGATCATCGTTTAGAGCCGTTTTAGCAATGAAAATTTTCTCTCCATGAATCTGTATGGCGGAGAGGAGATATGGTATTGAAAGACTGCTTTTAAGATCTGTCCTGTTTTTAAAAACAGATTCGGCATCGTCACCAACAGCATAGCTGAGGTTTCGGGCATGAAAGGGAGCACAACTGACACCATTATGGCGATTGGTACTGGTGTAGAGAGCCGTGTATGCAGATAAATGATTTTTCATAAAATCACCATAAAACAAATAAAACAGGGGAAGACTCCTTACGGAATCTTCCCCTGTACATTACAACAATAATACTTGGTAAAACGACCTAGAAGTATGCCTCAAAGGTCAGGTAAATCTGATCAGCTGACTTAACAGGATCTAAGTTCATGCCACCCTGAAGTATCTGAAGTTGTGCGGTGTCGTCCTCAAGGTCATACGCTTTCATGTTCCAGTCAAAAGAACCGGAATAGTCATACTCGTAACGCTGATAACCAAAACGGATAAAGGTTTTGGCATATTTAGAGATGGCCTCACCGGTAGGCAGGTCATAGATGCCGTAAATCTCGTATACATTACCACGGGCAGCGAGCTTAGACATGTAGATTTCATCATTACCGGGGGTCATGGCGATCCAGTTTTCAGAACCCCAGTTCCATTCAAGACCAAACTTCAGGCCAGCTTCTTCGATATCGTAACGGGCACCAATATAGGTGGAGTAACCATTTTCACTGTCAGTATTTGGAGCAGCGGACATTCCCATTTGAGCAAGAGCACCATTAATCTGTGCCTGAGACAATCCCATTGAGGCCATCTGCTGTGCAGCGCCCATTCCAGCGAAGTCGTTAAACATACCGTTTTCATTAGGGTCTGTCTGAGACCAACCAGCGGCAGCAAAGATATTTACAGGACCAAATTTGTCCTGATAAACACCTGTGGTGTGGAGAATGTTACCAACGTTTTGACGAGCACCGAAAGAGGTGGCAGACATTTGATCAATGATCGGATCCTGGAACTGAGGATAGTTAAATACGTTCATCGCCAAGAAAGACTGGATATTAACGAAACGATTTCCTTTCTTCAGGACATCCCAGCTTAATCCTGCAAAGTCCATATCATCCATATTGTTTACGCTTTCGTCTTCAAGTCCATCCTCAAAGCCACGTCCGTAACAGAAACGTATACGACCTGTTCCCATGGCATCACTTCCCCAACGGTAAGCGTAACCCATAGAAATACCATCGAATGGCCAATCCATGTATGCAATGGGAGTAGCCATACGTGAGTCAGCACCCATGCGAATCTGTGCTGGAGGACCATCTGTGGTTGGACGACGACCAATGGAGAACCAGATGGGTACTCCACCGATGTTGTTCCAGTTTACGAAGGCACGATCAACGCGAAGCGCATTGTCTGAAGGAGAACGAGTGGAGTTTCCATCCCAACTAGGGAAGGCCTGATCATTACCGTTTGTACCGGATCCATAAACAGTACCTTGGGTTCCCCAAGCTTTGTACATGGCAAGACGTGCTTTAAACTCTACGTTTTCAGTGGCCTTAACACGCATGTTCAGACGAAAGCGGTTGGTCCAGAGAGTATCGTTGTTTCTGGTAGCACCAGAGGCAGTGTCTGCTTTGTAGTAATCCAAACGGGCACGGAAGTCGCCGTAGAATTTAACGCGAGCAGCAAGGTCCCAAGCGTCAGAACGATCTTCAAGATCGCCAACGGTATCAGACAGATCGTTAAAATCTTCCTGGCTAATACCGCCAGTGTTTTCTGCCATCTGAGCTTTCAGCTGATCAAGCTGCATGCTCAACTCTTCAATTTTTCGTTCCAGATCATTGGCGTTTGCTCCACCACTTGCAGCAGCTACTGCAGGCAGTGCGATAAGACCAGCAAGAGCCAACATGGAAAATTTTTTCACCATCTCGATTTCTCCTTCCTCTTTGAATTATTTCGATCCGGCCCTCCTGAAAAGCCAGATTCGCTGTCCGGGTTGTGGAGTCTATAAGAATAGACTGGTCATCCCAGACGTTTGGTTTCACATCGTCCTACATAGTTTGGTTATAATAGTCGCAATGTGTACAAAAATTTTTACTTCAACTTATTCTACTATCGTATTTGGCCTTCCATGTCAACTAAATATGCCTATTTTCTTGATAGTTCACCACATTTATCACTTTTTACTGGTGGTGTTGTTTCTTTAACCACAAATGTGGCATATGTGATAAAAGTTCCTAAAAGTCCAACCATCATAGGTGTTTGGTCAGTATTGTTTTTTTTACTCCGTTACGGAGGGTAGTGCCTTGTATGGAATAATGGAACGAACGTTGATACCAATCACTCATTTGTCGGGTAATAAGCCATATCCCTGGAAGGTTTTTTCGGCGTGCCCACTGTTCCCACTGCTCAATAATTTGTGAAGCGACCCCTTTTTTGCGATATTCAGGAAGGACCATAAGTCCGGTGGCGCAGGCGTAGCCATTAATGATGTGAGTTGTTGACTTGTTGATGTTTTCAGGCGGTGGAGAGTGGTTGATAATGGTTCCAAAAGCAATAAAAGTATGTAGATGTGTGGCTAGAAAAAGGGCTCTGTCGGGTTTGAGAGCGTACCGTTGAATCTTATCGAGGAAGACGTGCACAAAGTCAGGATTCATGTCTCTTTTCAGATCATAATAGGCTTGGCTGACATCCTCTGGTGTTGCTGATATAATGCGACAGGCAAATTCTGTTTCAGAAGGATTATAGTTCATTAAGGATGACTTCTTTTTTACGATTGTACTCTTCTTTAGTGATAAGTTCCTGTTTGTAGAGAAGGTCAAGAACCTGGAGGCGTTGTTCCAGGGACTGTGGCCTGGCAATGGGCGCAAATAATGGAGCAGCAGATAGATCGGCAGGAACCCCTTTTGTATCACGTACCGGGAGTGCTCGCAGAGATATCGAAATGACCTTTTCCATCCAGGAACAGGTGCGGGCGTTAAAGTCGCAAAAAGCTCCCCTGCTGTCTTCAGTCTCAGAGGACCACATCAGGTTGCCGGTGAGACGGATGATGTCTCCTTCTCGGCCTATTTTGGATTCTATCAGCGCCTGTAGCTCTGCAGTTGTTGGCATCCTCCAGTCCTCAAAGTCGCCTTCGCTATAGGAGTCGCAATATTCGTTTGCTTCCTGCCAGTTGAGGTTTTCCTGATTATCAGTGGCTGCCCACATAAGATCCGTTGCTGTGTCGAGTACCGTGCTGTCTACTATTGTAAATTGTTCCGGTTTGGCACCGTCGGCACATCCGGAAAGGAGTATTGCAGAGAGAATAAGCAGCCATATTTGCATTGTCTTTCTCCAGAGAGTTAAAATTTGGGGGATAACGATACTTGATGGATTCGTAGATGTTACCTTTTTACGAGTCCATCATACTTGTAGTACAGATATGCTTGGAATGGCAAATGAAATTGCCTTCCCGGCGTAGGGATTACATAAAATTCCCGGAAGGCTCATCACTCTTTTGTATTCGCTGCAGCTGGTCTTCGAGATCAGCGATTTCCATTTCCCAGTATTCAGTAGAAGCAAATTCGGGGAAAAGAGGAGTTGCACCGTCGGCAACATATTGATGTGTCAGCCACGCGATATAGTGAAGGAAGCGCATGGCACGCAGGGGTTCAATTAGGCGAAGAGTACGTCTATCAAAATGATGGAAGGTTTCGTACCCTTCGAGAAAAAATTCGATTTCCAGAAGTGATTCCCGTGGAGTTCCCGGAAGGAGCATCCAGAGATCCTGAACGGCTGGCCCCATGACCATGTCATCAAAATCAATGAGAAAAAATGACTCGCCGGGTCGGTAGATAATATTGGAAAAATGACAGTCACCATGGATTCTGCTCAGTGTCGTCCCCTCAAACATCGGGTCTATTTCGGCAAGTAATCTATCACAGATTGTTGAAAATCGAGAAGCAACTGGTTGTTGTGAGATAACACCGCTTTCAAGTATAAATGCAATTTGTTCAGTTGTTGATTGAGCTGGGCGCATTGTTATCCGGTCTTTTGAAGGATGAACCGCTCCAACTGCATGGCTACGCCCAATCAAACGTCCGATTTCCAGCCATTGTTCTTCGTTGAATTCATCGTAGCTACGTCCACCACATCGAGGAAAGACACTGAAACAAACCCCCCGTTCAGATCCAAGAGTTTCGCCATTGCTGAGGGGTAACGGCGGAATGACAGGGATCTCCTGCTGATCAAGCTCTAACAGGAAATCATGTTCATCCTGCAGGGCTGTTTTTGACCAGCGTCCCGGTCTGTAAAACTTCACCACCAGCCCTTTACCATTAACGGTTTCCAGTTCAAAAACACGGTTAATATAACTGTTGAGTTGTCTGCAAAGATTTGTGCAAGGGATATCGAGTGCGCCTTCGACAAGGTTAAGAACCGTATTCGGGTCAAGTTCGGGAAATGTACCGGGATGGGAAATTTTTTTTAAAGGGGGCATAAGCTACTATTTGTATTTGCACGGTTAAGTAATTATTGTTCACCAGTGTTAGGGTATGCCGTAAACCACTGACTATAATTTATAAGAGAATACCATACATCGGGTTACAGGTCTTGATTTCATTCCAGGTGTAAATCAAAATACGTAACTTCAGCGAGGGCAAAAAATACCCCTCACCTCAGAACTGTAACTGTTTAGCAGGTAAGCGCAGACTCCGTGCTTCAAATTCGCTCATTTTGGGCTTTGAAGCATACGTAATGCTATTTGAGAAGGTCAAAATGGCTGTAGGTGGAGGGGGCTGAATACCAAAACACATAAGAAGGGGAACGACATGAAAGGAAAAATGTATGGTGGCTGGCTTCTGTCTCTACTTGCCATTCCTTTGCTCTCATTGTTTGGCCGGCCTCTTCAGCTACGTATTATTCAGAATGTTTCTGCGGAAACTCTCCTGCTGTCCCTGACCCTGGTTTTTGCAATAATGGTTTGTATTTATGGTGTCGCTCTGTTTCAAACCGGCATTACCCCTTATAGTTACCACCTGCTTTGGGTCGCAGCTCTTGCTCTTTTTTTTTATTTGCATCTGCCATTTGTTGAGAAAATCCACATTGCTCTCTTTGGTCTCTTTGGCTTTATGAGCCAGAAACTGTTTACACAGAAGGTGGCAGCTGTTCTTTCCGTTGCAATCTCTTTTCTTGATGAGCTATTTCAGTATTTTCTGGCTGCAAGAGTGGGGGATTGGCGTGATGTCTGGCTCAATCTTTTTTCAGCTTCACTTGGAATGTTTCTTGCCTTTTTACTTACAGAAAGCATGGCTGATCGGGAGTCTGTGAATGAAGAGTAGTGTGTGTAGGCCACATATAAAGAGACTCTTTTATCTCAGTTCTCTGTTGGCTTTGCTCCTGTTGCAGCGGGAAAGTGTGGCGACTGAACTCCGAATGATAGTTTTAGACGTTGGAATGGGACAGAGCATATTGCTTGTGGAAAACGGACATGGATTGCTGGTGGACAGTGGGCTTGCTGAGTATGCGCCTTATGTCCTGGATCGAATGGACTTTTATGGGGTGCAAACACTTGATTATCTGGTGTTCACGCACTTACATGCGGATCATGCAGGAGGCTATTTTCAGATTCGGGCAGTCTGGCCCGAGGCAACTCTGTTTGATAACTGTCACGTCCCCGAAGAGCTTCATGTCAGTGAAGAGAGCAGTTATCGCTTAATTCATACCCCATTGGAAAAAGATCCTTTGCGGAATTGCCTTTCTGCAGGAGATACTATAGTCTGGCAGAACCATACTCTACAGGTTTTGTGGCCAACGATCCCACGTGGGAATAATCTGAATCATAATTCTCTGGTACTTTTGCTGACAACGAAGCAAGGACATACCGTGCTGCTGATGGGAGATGTGGATAAGAGTGTGGAGAAGATGCTTCAATCGTCTTTGCAACGAGTTCTGCCTGACGGGATAGATATTTTTGTTGCAGCACATCATGCAGCTGCTGACAGTTGTGACCCCGGCTTTCTGCATATTTTACAGCCGCAGGTTTCCATGGTTTCCGTTGGAAAAAAGAATCCTTTTGGATATCCGGCAGAAGGAAGTATGGCCGTTCTTAAACAGACTAGCGAAGTTATAGAACGAACCGATGAGAGTGGCGAAATCTGCTATGTATTGAATTCTGAGACAATTGTTCCCTGTGCTGTATTGAAGTAGATTGTGATTACGGGCAATTTTAGCCTTGAACGCCTCCTTTTGGGTGCACCCACCTGTAGTGAAAGAGGGCGTGGTGTCACTGATATTAATCAAGTTGTTATAAATGGTACTTGAAAACTATGAACCCTATTGAAACGTTTGGCTGGGAGTCTGATCTAACCCGTCTTGAAAATGCTCGGCAGGAGCTTTCTGATACTGCTACCCCGCTCCCTCTGATGGGAGATGAACCACTCTGTGTGAATCCCACGTTGACCATTTTGGTTATGAAATGGAAACATCTGTGTCAAAAACTAGATGGTGGAGATACATCTCCTACGCCTGAACAGGGGTTGGAGTATGTTCTTTTTTTCAGGAAACCAGGGAACGGAGCGATACACGTGGCTCCCGCAACGGATAAGCAACTCCTTGCGCTAAAAGTAGTGGTTGAAAACCTTGATCGCTATACGGTTGCAGAAGAGGCGAAAGTGGTTGTTGGAAGGGTTGATGCGGCCATTGAAGAGGCCTGCGAACAGGGATTGTTGCTTTCTGCTCCATCCAAACTTGTACGAACAGAGCTGCATTATCCGGATACGGGGTCCGATGGGTGGCAGCGTCATCTGCAATCCGATTATTTTACTCTGCAGTGGCATGTAACCCAGGCCTGTGATCTGCATTGTAAACATTGCTATGACAGATCTGCTATTTCTCCGTTAACTCTTGATCAGGGAATAGTGATCCTAGACCAGTTTCGTGATTTTGTACTCCAGCAGAATGTGCATGGGCAGGTAACGTTTACCGGTGGTAACCCTCTTTTGTATTCTCATTTTGAGGAGTTATATAGGGAGGCTGCAAAACGTAATTTCAGTATCGCAATCCTTGGTAACCCAACGACCACCAAGGTTGTTGAGTCTCTGCAGAATATCCAGCCACTCTCTTTTTACCAGGTGAGTCTGGAAGGCTTACCCGAGCATAATGATTCGATCAGAGGAGCCGGCCATTTTGAACGCATTATGGAGTTTCTTGAAATTTTGGATAAACTCTCCATCTATTCCATGGTGATGCTGACACTGACCCGTGAAAACATGGGGCAGGTTCTGGAACTTGCAGAAATTCTACGAGGAAAGGTTGATCTCTTCACCTTTAACCGCCTCTCTCAGACGGGAGAAGGCGCGGCTCTTGCCACCGCGGCTAAAGAAGAGTATCAGGAATTTTTAAAGGAGTATCTGGCCGCTGCAAAGTCAAATCCTGTAATGGCTCTTAAGGATAATCTTATTAATATTGTTAAGTCTGATCAACGGGAGAAGCTCTTTGGCGGATGTACGGGATTTGGTTGTGGAGCAGCCTTTAACTTCTGCTCTCTTTTACCCAATGGTGATATGCACGCATGCCGAAAGTTTCAGTCACCCATTGGGAATGTGCTGGAGTCGTCACTACTTGAATTGTATCGCTCCGAGATGGCAGAACGGTATCGAAGAGGGCCGGAGGAGTGCCGCGGATGCAAGATCAGGCCAGTTTGTGGCGGCTGTCAGGCTGTGATTCAATCAAGTGGACTGGATATAACGCTGAACAAGGATCCTTACTGTTTTATTGAGGATTGAGCCCGAACCTGTATTAATTCGGCAACAATTGAAACTGCGACTTCAGTTGGCGTTCTTGAGGATATGGGAAGACCGATTGGGGCGTAGATACGGTCTGCAGCTTTTTGCCATAGTTCTTTTTCAGTAAGGATTTTCTTAAAAGAAGCAATTTTCTTTTTACTTCCCATTACTCCGATATAGTGGGCAGAAGTCTGAATGGCTTGCTTGAGTATGGCCAAATCAGTTGCATGGTCAGGTCCTATTATAATGATGAAGTCTTGAGAACATGCACTTTTTTCGGTAAGAAAATCTGTACTTTTTTGGATTGAAAGTTGGCAGTTTTGAGGAAAGTTCTCCGCCTGCATCAGTTCCTGGCGCGGATCGATAATATGTATTTGAAAGCCATTGCGAGCGGCTAGCCAGGAGATCTCTCTTGCCACATGACCTGCTCCCATAAGAAGCAGTTTGTCGCCCTGCTGAAGGGTTAGCTCTTGATACAGGGAGGCAACTTCTTTGGTGTTACCAAAATGAATTTTCTCGAGACTGATTTGCAGTGTTCCCCCGCATGAAGGAAGAATACCGGGGAGAAACGAATTGATTGTAATAATCTCTTTATCTGCAGTGAGTGCAACACAAGCATCAAGAACCTGCTGTTCATTGCTTCCACCACCGACGGTTCCGGCAACAAGCTTTCCATCCACCCATAGGAGTCTGTCCCCTTTTCTTGCAGGGCCATTATTGTCCGTGCCGATAACGGTGGCAAGCACACCAGAACTTTGATTGCTGCAAAGCGTATCCAGTAATTTTTTAGATATCATAATGACTATTTAATTAATATAGATCGTCATAAATATCAATGATTTCTCGGATCAGTGGCAGGCGTGGATTGGTTGCGGTGGAGCTGTTTTCAAAGGCGCTCTCAGCCATCTGTTCCGTTTTGTCAAAATATTCTCTGCGCTTGATATCGTAATCACGAATTCTATCTGGGACTCCAACTGTTTGCCGTAGTGTGTTTATAGCCTGAATCAGCGATTCCACGCCTTGTTCCGGGCTCTTGCAGTCGAGTCCAAGACTCCTAGAAATATCCTGATATCGCTCGTGTGCAACATAGCGACTCCCCGGCATCAGAGGATTAAAGCGGCTGGGGTCTTCCACTCCATTATACTGAATAATATAGGGGAGCAGCAGGCTATGGGCCTTGTTTTCCGCTATCTCAAACAGAGATCTGAGTGATTGGGTCATGGCATGGGACAGTCCGGATTTTGCATTCCCTGCTGCTATACCAGCCATTGCTGCAGCGTTGTAGAGTTTTTCTCTGCTGCTTGACTTCAGGCTCTCCACCGCTTCCTGTAGATGCTCAAAAATAAGGTGAATGGCTTTTAAGGCCATGGCATCCGAGTAGTCAGATGCTAGAGGTGAAACATAGGCTTCAAGTGCTCGACTGATAATGGTCAATCCGGTGAGGGCTATATCCTTTGCTTTTGGCGCGACGGCGAAATCTGCATCAATAAGAGTGATATCCGGGAGCAACTCACAGGAATGGAAATCGCGGTATCCCCTGTGCTTATCGTTAAAAATAGTTACAAAACCGTTTATATTAAATCCGGCCCCGGGTGTGGTGGGGATAGTGATAAGATTTACCTGGGGCTGTGGCGAACTGGTAAGACAATCTGGAAAATCTGCGCTGAGGAGATCGGGAGAGGAGAGTGGCAATGATTTTCCAGAATTCTGGTAAAAGTAACGCATGGCCTTAGCAGTATCAATTGTGACCTCTTCTCCAATGGCAAGTAGTGCCGTTGGTCGAAACGATGTCATGCACTCTATCCCCTCTTCTATGGAGGCGATGGTGACAACCCGTTTTGTGTTACAGAAAAATTCTGTCGTTACAGATTGCTTCTGATTGCCAAGGTAATGGAGAACAGAGTCAATATGATCCGTATCGAGCAGTTCTTTCTTCGTTATAATAAGGGTTCGTGAAAATCCAGAAAGAGTCTGCAAATGTTTGCTGCAATTCGGAGTAAAAAGCAGTTTGCCAGGAGTTTTCCACTCTCTGTGGCGAATGACTGGTTTTCGGATTGTCTTACGGTGAATAAGCATTTCGATCGAAATATCAGCTGTTGCGGGGGGTCCGGCTTGTTTGTCACCTGCTCGGGTAATGCCATAACCGGAAGATGTGGTGTGGGGGCATAAATCACCACGGGTTGCCGGTTGGTTGAGTATGATATGGTCTGCATTAATTCTTGAGGAGAATTCGTCACACAACTTTCTGTCTCTGGCATGGAGAACCGCAGTATCAGCTGAAGAGGAAAAATCGAGTATGGCTTCACAAAAACAGAGTCCTTCGTACCAGCTTTCAGCAGCCAGAATAGCGAGTACAGGGACTGTTTTGCCACGGGAAAACGGGTGTGCCGGACCAATACCACCTATTTCGGTCAGTAACAGCTTGGTCTGTTCAGGAACTGTAAATCCTGCCATGCGTGCAATTTTGACAGCACTCTGCCCAGTACACTCATAGTTTTCGGCCCCGGTTTCTCTGTCAAAAAGAAGTCCCTCCAGCTCTGTTTTTTCCTGTTCAGATGTGAGGTAACAGGATTTCTGCATTAGCAAATCAAGGGTTTGAAAGTAGACTTCCCGACTGATAATAACAGTCTGTTCAGAGGATGGAATAAGACCATTATCAAAATGTCTGGATGCAATAACATCCGTTGCTGCTTTTTCAATATCGGCTGAACGGTCGATATAACAGGGAGAATTTATCCGTCCGCTACCGAGAACAGGAATATCTGGAGTAGGTGCAGAAACAGTGTTTTCATCCATAAGAATAAGACTGATTTCAGGATGTTCGATCAGTGCTTTAATGCTTTTTGCAGAGCCGTTTGGGAGGAACTGGATAGCATGGCGCGGTGCTCCTGCATTCTGGGCTGCTTCCATCATGAGTTCCACTGCTGTTTGAGATGACGATTGCACCGATGGTTGGAAGCAGAAAACAATCGGGTTACGGGTTTTAACGCTGAGTATTGACTGAAAAAGAGTGATGGCAGTTGAGTGTTCTGCGGTTGGAAGGGAGGCCAGGATACCAACTGGTTCTGCGATAATCTGGCTTCCTGTTATTTCATTCTCCTCAATAATTCCGACTGTCTGTACCGTTTTTAGTTTCTGCTCCAGGCCGCTGCAGGAAAACGTTGTCGTAATAGATTTATCTTCTACGATCCCACTTCTGGTGTCTGCTACGGCGAGCTTTGCAAGCATCAGATGCCTGGATGCACCAATCCGAGCCATATTCAGGATTATTTTATCTATACTATGCTGATCTAGTTGAAGATAGGCTTCCTGGGCGGACATCGCCTGAAAGAGTACCTCCTCAACCTGTTCGGCATCTGTCAGGTTTGAACTGTCTGGATGAAACATGAGTTTACCTTGATGAGAAAGGAAAGTGTGATCGAAATAAGTTTGCTGTCTAAGAGTATCGGGCTTTTTAGGCGGAATTGTCAAGCTGGTCATGGGAAATTTTGGGCCAGTTTTTATGGTAGAACAGGAATTATTTCTTATTTGCTGAATAAAATGAGGAGGAAAGAGAAGAAGTGAAAAGCGTGAATTTTTTTGAATTTTTTTCTAAAAGAGAAGGGTTATGTTAGAGCTAAGGGTGGATAGGGGAATGTCATGTTTTTTTTGGAACGTATATCCATGTAATCATAGTATAAAAAATATAGAGTAAGTGGAATGTCAACTGAAAGAAATGAAGTGTTCGGTACACTGAATGTTCTTCCAGTTCTCTGTTAATATTATGGAAAATTTTGTAAAAAAATGGGTCACGACTTTTTTCCAGGTTCATGATTACAACTGTGTACGTGCGACCTTCTTACGCTTGCCGAATATTTTAAAATTGAATTGCATCAGCAGATCTTGGATGCATTCCGTTGGAATGCATGGGGCAGGTGGCTACCGTGCCCAGTGTGGTCTAGTGGAAGGTACTCTTCTATTTCTTGGGGGGGCGGGGCTGAAAAAGATGTTGAGGAGGAGGAGATTATCACTGCCTGCTGCGATTTTGGCCGGGAGTTTGAGGAACTGTTTTCTTCATTGCAGTGCAGGATATTGCGCCCTGGCGGGTTTAACGAGGATGACCCGCCTCATCTTTGTCTCGATCTGGCTTGCAGGAGTACACAGTTTTCCATTGATTTTGTGGAAAAAAGATTGCAGCTCTGGATGGAACGCCGTTGATCAGGATTTTTTCTGAAAGATTCGGTGCACCTCTTTTAGCAACTTCCGGACCTCGAGTGCTGCATCTGAACTTCTGCTGTGTTCGATTACCGACTTTCCATGCATCAGAGACTGAGCATAGGCAACCCTGTTATGAAGGCGCGATTGGAGGAGAGGAACGGTATATAGCTCGCGAATATAGGTTCCAATCTCTTTACTTAATTTAGTCCTTGGATTGACTCTGTTTAACAAAAAGTAGCAGGGAATTTCATGGCCTACCTTTTTCTGCACCTGCTCACAGGCATCAACGGTACGCTTTGCTGATCTGATATCGAGTGGAGATGCCTGAAGAGGGATGATGATAAAGTCTGACACAGCCATGGCCTGATACATGATGTGGTGACTGTGGGGAGGAGTATCAATAAAGATGAAATGGAAATCATCCTTTATTTTTGTTACAACCTCATCGATATTGTCTCCCGCTTCATAGAGAGTCAGATTGGGTTTGGGATAGTCCTGCAGCGTATCAAGGCAGCTTTTCTGCTCATCCGCATCGATGAGTGCCGTTTTATAATTTAATGCTGCCGTACCCAGGGCTAGGTTTATGGTTGTTGTGCTTTTTCCACATCCGCCTTTTTGATTAGTGAGTGTGATAATCATTACTTTCCCCTGAAATTGAAGTGAATGTTGGAAACACTATATTGAAAAACTCGTATGTTTTCAATAGGAAAGCAAGAAATAATTATTTTTCCAACACTTCTGCAAGGGGAGTTCCAACTCTATCAAAAACGTTCCCTACGGCTTCGTAGGTGGATTTTCCCTGGTAACAGTTAAGGCCTCTGGCAAGTACACGGTCGTGCAACAGAGCATTGAAACCCTGTTCTTTGTTATGGCGGCAATAAGATGAAGGAATATCATTGTAACTCTGTTGTTTTGTGATCGTGGCGTTCCATTTTGGCTCCAAGCTGTCCGATTTGTTTTATGGTTAGTTTTCGATGGAGATTGGTGGCCGATGGTGAGCTTAGAGAAGATCTTAGTGGTCTGTGGAGAGCCGTGTGGGTAACACAACGGAAAAACAAATGCTGGCGTGATACTAAGGAGTTCAGTGGGGTGAGGTTTTGATGTTGCTGTTTTTGGGGGAGTATTATAGGGTGTTTTTCATGATTTTAGCTCGATTTGGGTGCCGGATTTGTAGCTGGGAGCGTGTTCTTTTCCTTGGTACTTTCCCGACGAAAAGTGAATTCTTTTCACTTTACTAAACAGCCCCATAGAGAATACTGAATAGCTTGATATGTCGAATATAATTCCAATTTATACCATACAACCCAAAACGCATTATGCTGAATAAAGAAGTAAATTACTTGAAGGCAACCTGGATCGTACTCCTGTTCGGTCTGGCAATACGTATTTTTCTTAGTGGGCATTTCTTGCTGACTCCGGACGAGACATATTACTGGCAATGGAGCCGGTATCTCGATCTTGGTTACCAGGATCACCCTCCGATGATTGCCTGGACTATCTGGTTATCAACGTACCTTTTCGGTCAAAATGAACTGGCTGTCCGACTGCCGACAATTATAGGTATAACAGGTACTTTTTTCTATATGGCACTCCTTGCAGCCCGGATGTTTTCATGGCATACCGCATTTCATGTCGTTCTCCTGTGCCAAGGAATACTTCTATTCAACGGTGCCGCTCTTATTGCCACCCCTGACGGTTTGTTCTTACCCTGTTGGGCCGGCGCCAGTTTCCATGCTGCCCAGGCACTTAAAGGCGAACGATCCGGTCAGTGGCTTGCCACCGGCTTCTGGTTTGGGATTGGCTTGCTTAGCAAATATACCATGCTTCTTTTCCTTCCTTCTCTGTTTCTGTGCATCCTTTGCATTAAGCCATACCGTCTTCGTCTTTTTCGCGTCGCACCATGGGGTGGACTTGTCCTTGGAATGTGTCTGTTCACTCCTGTTCTGCTCTGGAACAGTAACAATGAATGGGCGACATTCAGACATGTTTTTTATATGGGAGGGATAGATAGTATCGGTTTTTTTACCATTCGATACGTTGGAGACTTTCTCGCCGAACAGTTTGCCCTGCTTTCGCCGTTGGTTTTTTGCTTGATACTCTTTATTTGGAGGCCGGGTACTTCAAACCGGCATCCGATAAGTGCTGATGTACAATTTCTTATCTGGATGTCCCTGCCTACTTTTCTTGTTTTTCTGCTGATTTCCCTTCATTCCCGCGTCTATGGTAATTGGCCGGCAGCAGGATATTTGACGGCCATTGTCCTGATTGCTTCCCTGTACAGTTCCACCAGATCAAATTTTAAAGAACCGCCTAAAAGGATATGGAAACTGACTGTTTTTACTGCATACCTCATCACTCTGCCTATTCTGGTCCAGCTTATCTATCCGATCCTGCCTGTGCCGGTGAAATATGATCGAACTGCAAACGAAACAATCGGCTGGGATGACCTGGGTAAAAGTGTAGGTGAAATAATTACTTCCATGAATGATTCGGAAAATCCGTTTATTTTCGGCATTCGCTACCAAAATGCAAGTGAACTAGCATTCTACGTCCCGAGCCAACCCCGAACTGTCTCGATCAACCAATGGTCTCGTCCAAATATCTATGACTACTGGTTCGATGACAGTATACTTGTCGATCGTGATGGAGTGGGCGTTCTCGATGTCAAAAACGATATCAAATTTCTTAAACAGGTCTTTGCAAGAGTGGACCTAGTGAGTGAACTGCACATCTATCGTATGTCTCCGTGGCGTGGCAGGGAACTGGTTAAGACCTTATATATTGTTAAGGCATACGGATTTAAGGGAGGGCAGCGTTGGAAACCAAGAGATGTCAATGACGTCCGAGCAACAAAGAGGCAAACTTAAGGATAAGTCAGACCCTTCAAGATAAACTAGACCCTATAAAGTGGTTTGCCGAACCAAAGATGGACTTCGTTTGACGGGTATATTAAAACAATCAAAAAACGATTGCGAATTGGCACGTCTTTATCCAACAGTTGGCACTTGGCGTGACAATAGAGGTATTCTATGCTCCAATATGAAAAGACAGTTATTTTAATTCCTACTTACGATGAAGCTATCAATGTTGAAAAAATGGCTCGTACCATTTTTAAGACCTATCCCGGAATTTCACTTGTTATCATCGATGACGGATCTCCTGATGGAACTGGAAATATAGTAAAAAAACTTCAAGGGGACTTTCCCAACCTGCACCTGATAGAAAGAACGAAAAAACAAGGTATAGGAAAAGCTTATATCGCCGGTTTCAGATGGGCTTTGGAAAAGGAGTATGAATTTATTTTTGAAATGGATTGTGATTTTTCGCACGACCCAGATGATATTCAAAAATTATTAGAAGCGGCCCAAGATAATGATTTAGTGATTGGATCTAGGTATATTAATGGTATTTCTATCGTTAATTGGCCTTTAAAAAGGTTGATGCTCTCTTATTTGGCTTCCGTTTACACCAGGTTCATAACGAGAATCCCCATCAGGGACACTACTGGTGGCTTCAAGTGTTTTACCCGCAATGCCTTAAAATCACTACGATTTGATGAGATTGTTTCTAGTGGATATTCATTTCAAATTGAAGTCAATTATAAGCTTTGGTGCAAGGGGTTTAAAATTAAGGAAGTGTCTACCATTTTTTATGAAAGAAGAGACGGGCAATCTAAAATGAATAATGAGATTGTCTTTGAGGCTATTTTTTCAGTTATCTTTTTGAGACTTAAAAAGATATTTGGAACCCTGTAAGTATGGCAGATCTGCTTGACATAAGGAATCCACTTTCTACGACTAATGCTCGTTGTTTTAGCGGTAATTAGGATGGGTTGTGATGTTCAATGTTGTCCTGCTCTGCCTCAATCTAATCAAGAAGCGTTATAAAAGAAATTAATTGTCCGAAGGGATTGAACTTTCTCTAAGCGGCTTGTTGCTGAGTGCGTAAAGACCGGTCATCAGATAAAGAACACCTCCAACAACATAGATTGTACGAATAGGTACAAAATCAGAGGCCCAGGCAAAGAAGACACCTGCAAACATAAACACCGCATTTCGCAGCATTTCCCGCGTCGCATAGATTCGTCCCAATTGTCCTTTTTCAACAGTACTTTGCAGCAGTGAGTCCTGTGCCACATCTCGAATGGCAAAAGGCGGACCAAAAACAAAGGCCCACATTACAGCTACCCATACCGTCTGGCTGCCTGCATAGGCAAGAGTGAACAAGCCGGTGGCACAGGCATTGAAAACAATAATACGGCCCGAGTACCGAGCGAGCCAGTCGCTGATTGTAAGTGCACAAAGAGACCCCAGGATCATTCCGGTAAAATAGCCAGTTGCCTGATATCCCCAGTCCACGGCATCTCCATGAAGCGCCTTGGTGGTAAAGGCAAGCATCACGGCTCCGGTCCAGATGCCATGGGGTAAATGCTCCACTGTTTCCATAATTGTGAGAGGTCTGGCAATGGGATGCTCGCGCAGATAATTCCAGCCGGAGACCCATGATCTCCAGACAGATTCTCTTTTGCCACTTTCTGTTCCTTGTTTTCGTTTGGGTTCCGCAATCGGTATTGCTGTACACGTTGCGAGGCCAAATAATCCTATAACCGCAAAAGTAATCTGATACAGAGGGGGCCTCTTGCCAAATTAAAAGGCCAATATCTCAAAGTTAACAGCTTGAAATGAATTAGCTTTACGGAATTTCATGGTATTGTTTTGTACCACCAAAAGGAAAACCAAGGAGAATGCTAATGAAGCTCACAAACAAGATATCATGGTTAATGGGCCGTGCCCAAAAAACCTCGTAAGAGAGGCAGGCCTGCCAAGGGCGAAAAACGAGAACCGGCTCCATTAAAACGACTTGATTGTCAGGTTGCTATGTCTGCAGAAGAAGCAGTTTTAGAACTGCCAACCCGTTGCGACCGAGGCACCAAGAAGAATGCCAAGGGATACAAAACCTCCTGGAATGGCTATAAGTTGCACCTGGATATAAATGATACAGGCTTGCCGATCAGTGCCCTTGTCACCTCAGCGTCATTACATGATAGCCAGGTTGCTATTCCATTAATCAAACAAACCAGCAGCAAAGTCAATTACCTATATGATCTGCTGGATGCTGCATACGATGCCAAACGGATCAACGAAACAAGCAGGCAATTTGGCCATGTGCCAATCATTGACAAGAATGCCAGCGGCAAAGAAGTCATTCCAATGGCACCTCATGAAGCAGAACGGTATAAAATCAGATCGTCTGTAGAATGGGCTAACAGCCGATTGAAAGAAGATTTTGGTGCCAGTAATGTCATGGTGAAAGGTCACTACAAGGTGACTCAGCATTTAATGTTTGGGGGTATTGTTTTATTTGCCGATCACAGCTCATGCGGCTGCTTTGACAGACCATTAAAAACATAGCAATTGATCTACTGCAACAGGAGACGTGCGCCTATGACGCCATAATTTTAAGGAAAATCAAAATCAATGTCGTATATAGGTGTTACGGTCAATACGGTCTGTTAACCCCAATACCCTTGTGTGTCGTTAGCTCTCAATTTGATCATTTTGCAAGAGGCTCAGAGTATTGAGACCAGCTACAGCCAGATTACTTTTCAGTGAGGCAGCAACAGGAGTTTGAATGGCAAAATGGAAAAACAGTTTAAGGTTAAAATAATACAGGCTTAGGTTCGGACTTTTATTTACTTGCTGAGAAAAAATGGCTGGAAACGGTTGGAGTATCTTGAGAATGAAGCGATATCGTATGGTCTGCGGAATTTGGTATTGTTGAAGGGATGTTTTCTTGTTTTTTTTTAAATTCTAGTGGGTTGTGGTGGGTCTGTTTTTCTGTTACTGGTATTTGAATGATGTCGTTTGTGCGAATGGGCAGTTTGTTGAATCGAAACAGATGCAGGATGACTGGTATCTCTTAGTCCTTCGGGCAGTGCAGGCACCGGAGGCAAACAATTAGTATACCGGATTTCAATAAGATCACTTTAGTCACCAATAAAAATCTAATAAAGGAGAATTTATGAAACGCAATTCATTATGTTCGATCATTAGCATATCTGTTCTGGGTATCACCTTCTTATTCTCAAGTTCACTCTTTGCTGAAGAGCGACATATGGTGGGGCAGGTCAATATTAAAAATCGCAACTATGCCCGTTTAGATAATAATAAGTTGGTTGAACTTATTTCCATTGATAAAATACGTAGTTTTCGCTCAAAAAAAGCAGTTGATATACAAAGACTCAAGGATCATTTTTCGCGAGTGAATGCGATGATTGCAATTCCTGGTGCCTTCACACTCCAGCAGAATCAAACATCAATAAAAAATCAGGCGGGGAGAGGAACGTGCTGGATTATGGCAACAACTGCTGCGATCGAGGCAGCATATAAAAGAGAGTATAATGCAACACTGGATCTTTCAGAACAGTATTTTCAACATGTTGCAAAATCCACAACTCTTCAATATCCAAAGGTGTATAACTACTCAAATCAAAGTTCTTTTTGGAATGGTGGCAGTACCCAACATGCAACAAGAAAAGCGATGGAATTCCGAATTCCGACAGAAGCATATGAACCTTATAAAACTAATGCTGAGATGATCAGCCTTAGAGATAGTATTCCCGGAACAGGGCCACTCATTTGGAATCGTGACGCAACTGTTAACATTGTTACTCAACAGCAAGTTGATAATTTCGAGTATTCACCACTGTATATTTCAAAAGCAGCACGTCAAAATGCAAGGTATGGTGTCAAGAAAGCTCTTTTTCTCAATGCATCCGATACGCGGAATACAGATTTTATGGAACGGACTCTCGTCGCCGGGAATGAAATTGCAGTAGGATTTTCGCTGGATTGGAGGCGGGATCCTGCAACCAATATTTACGAGTATGACAGTTCTGTTAACGGTGATGGTCATGCGATGCTTGTTATTGGCTATGATCGACCTGGGGGGTATTTTATATTAAAGAACTCCTGGGGTGGTAATCAGTACCTCTTTGTTTCCTATGAGTTTATGGAGGAGGCCAGTAGCGGAGGAACTGTTATTACAGAAGTTATTCCGCCTACGGAAGCACCAAAACTGATGGGCTTATGGTTGGGGCCATGGAATATGGATCACGATGGCTATCGTGGACAAATGATTATCAGGAGATTGTCTGATACTACCGAGAAAAAGACCAGACTGGGTACTTATGTAAAAAATGGAAAGACTCATCCGGTGAATGGAGTTCTTACAACGCATTACCGTCAATTAAATTTTAACATTGATTTCAATGCTGCAGATAACCAGCCCGGATCAATAAGTGGCCAGCCCTTTACAACGTATCTTTATACAAGGGACCCAGTGTTCGCTTCTGGTTTTACCACTTGGAGTCGCCAAAAATATGGAGTTCATTTAAGTAAGTCTCAGATTCCGGGGCGTACCCGATTGACTAAGGCCTGGACAGGAAGTTGGGATATGGACCACGATGGACATAAAGGGGTGCTGGTTTTAGATCAAAAATTATCAAATAATGTTTTTTCCCTTCTGGAAGGAAGTTATACAAAAGGTGGAAAATCGCATAAGGCACAAGCAATAATCGTATCAAGTAAACCGAATCGTATGATTTTAGAAATTAATTTCAACTCCTCTAATAAGCAACTTTTTGAGCTGTTTCGGCATACATGGGAAAATGGCATTTTTAGTGGAACGACGACATGGAATAATGGTTCTTTTGGGGTCCATGGTTTGCAGTAGAAAGTATTATTGACATCAGGAACCCACTTTAAACGATTATTACTCACTGATTGAGTTGTAATCAGAGTGGGTTGTGATGTTCAATGTTGTCCTGCTCTGCCTCAATCTAATCAAGAAGCGTTATAAAAGAAATTAATTGTCCGAAGGGATTGAACTTTCTCTAAGCGGCTTGTTGCTGAGTGCGTAAAGACCGGTCATCAGATAAAGAACACCTCCAACAACATAGATTGTACGAATAGGTACAAAATCAGAGGCCCAGGCAAAGAAGACACCTGCAAACATAAACACCGCATTTCGCAGCATTTCCCGCGTCGCATAGATTCGTCCCAATTGTCCTTTTTCAACAGTACTTTGCAGCAGTGAGTCCTGTGCCACATCTCGAATGGCAAAAGGCGGACCAAAAACAAAGGCCCACATTACAGCTACCCATACCGTCTGGCTGCCTGCATAGGCAAGAGTGAACAAGCCGGTGGCACAGGCATTGAAAACAATAATACGGCCCGAGTACCGAGCGAGCCAGTCGCTGATTGTAAGTGCACAAAGAGACCCCAGGATCATTCCGGTAAAATAGCCAGTTGCCTGATATCCCCAGTCCACGGCATCTCCATGAAGCGCCTTGGTGGTAAAGGCAAGCATCACGGCTCCGGTCCAGATGCCATGGGGTAAATGCTCCACTGTTTCCATAATTGTGAGAGGTCTGGCAATGGGATGCTCGCGCAGATAATTCCAGCCGGAGACCCATGATCTCCAGACAGATTCTCTTTTGCCACTTTCTGTTCCTTGTTTTCGTTTGGGTTCCGCAATCGGTATTGCTGTACACGTTGCGAG
>CAZDJE010000017.1:0-47737 GCA_964505715.1 uncultured Desulfocapsa sp.
GTTAATTTTTGCAAATGATCCGATGAGGCGAAAAGTATGTTGACACCTACCGATCCAAAGCTCCTCTTTCAGGGCCATAAAAATTTCATCCTAAGTGTTCTTAATTAAAAGAGCGTGATACTTGACAACTCATCACAATGTTTGCTCTACGAATAGAGCGTATAACAACCTGATCTCACTACTATGAAACGTTGTGATAGGAGTGATAGGGGTTATCTAATATGTGATCATGACATAACAAAGCCCCTATCAGATAGCTCTGACAGGGGCATATAATTGTAACGCAAATCGATAGGAGTAAATTTCGGTGACGTATCCCTAGCCGCATACTGAAAACAGGATATCCTTACAACATTATTGTTGGATGTTTTCTTCCTTTAAAACCTGACTTTGCTCAACAGGAGCCTCTCCTGCCCCATTCAGCTCCGTAAAAGCATCCCTAACAATGGGTATTTCTTCTTTATCACCAACAAGCTCTGATTGTGAAATAAGCATTGGGTCTATAGCATTCATCTCTTTTTCGACTCGTTTAATATTCCCCAATACCTTTTCAGTGATACCAACATCCGGATACTTAATAAGAATATCGACCAAACGTCTTCTTGACTCGACCAGTAACGTCTTTCTTGATTCTATATCCGTGGTTTTAGTAAAACGGATAAAAAGATCAGCGGCCTTTCGTCGCTCAGCCCTTGCTGCTAGCAATGACACCTCTGCTATTTTACCATCCGCTTTAACTGCATAGTCAGTATCAAGCATAGTTGTTAAAATTTCAATGGCCTGATCAAATTCACCTTTATCGACAAGCAACAGAGCATCATTCCATTGACGTTGCTGAGCCTGTATTTTTTCAATTTTCTTTTTCTCACTGCTCACCGCAGCAGCAAGCGTTAAATCATCACTTTTCTTACGGATTTCAATTAACTTTTCACCACTCAGAATATCTTCAGGAATGGTTTCAAGTCTCAACAGTGCATCCTGAAACTGTTCTTCCACTGCCAAAGCATCTACTTCAACCATAAAGGTCTGTATCCAATTATCCGCCTCCATCAAAGTTGTACTCTTAATGATATCGACATTAGATGATACGGGTGAATAGGGATATTCAGTCAAAAATTTATCTGATTGCCAAACCAGTTTATAGCCATCCCGCTGAGGGCTGTAACCAAGAAAATTTCGCAGTAACTCCGAGTATTCCGTCAATTCTGGACTACCTGTTTCGCTTCTTTCCAAAATAGAGAGTTGCAAGGTGGCCCAATCTTCAATCTTTGCAAGATCGCTGTAATCTTTGGATATCTCCAGATACTGTTCCTCAGCCTTATCATAATGTCCCGAGGCAATATAGAGATCAGCCAATACTTTTCGCAGGGACAGTATATCGGTACGCTGATCATCCGACGATGCCATCAAATCTATAATTTCCTGATAAACCAGCGCTGCTTTCTTTTCCTGATGAAGTGACATCAGTGCATTTCCATATGAAATTCTGGTGTTCAGATGAACCCTGTCAAGCTGATGTGCTGGAATCTGCTGCCAGACCTGAAGAACCTCTTCGAACTCATCACTCCCGGCATAACGCTCAATAAGGGTTTCTATCTGGGGAAGATCTGCCTGTTCACCGCGCTGCTCCCAGCCCTCCCCTCTATCATCACCACTTTTGAGTAGCCTTCCACAGCTTGATTCGAGAAATGAGATATCACGCTGTTCAAGTGTCATCACCTCTGCACTGCTAATTCCATTGGTCGAATCCATAAAATCCTGACGTAACAAGGATTCATGAATATGATTATAACCATTAAGAACCTTCTGCAGATCTCTAAAACAGCGAACCATCTCTTCAGACGCCTCCGCATCAAGATCAAGAACGATAGCTTGATCGTCCAACTCCTTCCAACGATCCAGTTTTCTACCGTATTCAAAAATCCGATCTTTTACATATTGCATCTCCGGTAATTCGGAAATTTCTTCTGGAAACTCTGAAACGATCTGCTGTCTGTTATCGGGCTGATATTGAAACCCATCATGAAGACCAACAGAACCCGGCTGAACAATACTTTTACCAACTATATCCTCCGTAGTTTCGAGTCGTTGCACTGGTGGTGCAGCACTTCCTGGAGAAATGATTTTTTTCTTAGCAGAACTACAGCCAGAGGCCAGAAGAGCCAAACAGAGAGCAGCTGTCACAGTTTTATATCGAATATTCATGAGCTATTTTGTCAGTTGTTAAGGGGAATACTATTACCTGAGAATACCTCAGGTTTTAAGCTATCATAAAACGGATAAGCATGTTGTATCACATAGATGTTGAGAATTCAACACAGCTTCCTTTCAAGCTATAAATCGGTCTCATTTATCTGGTCTCTATTGACCCAAAAAGGAACGTAGAATCGCTTCGGCTTAAACCTGCCACTTTCATACAATTGCCCAAAGGTGGTGATTGAAGGATAGGTTCTGTTTTTTTCATCTATTTCAACTGCTGGTTGCTGTAATTGTCCACCATTTTCTTTATCGACACCAAGGTTCAACTGGCCATGCTCACTGTGAAGAAGAGTCAAGCCATAAAACGACAGATCAACAGGATCGAGTTTTTCTCCATAGGACTTCTCACGCAAGATGGTATTTACTATATCTGTCCATGTCGGAAGTGCACCACTTGCACCAGTAATCCGGGTGCTTTTACGCCGCATTGACTTATTATTGTCAAATCCGACGTATACGCCAATAGTGTAACCATTTTCCAGAACCATACCAGTGCCTCCCATTGAAACAGCTGGTAAGTACCCAAAAAATGAGGCATTTGTATAATTATTTGCCGTCCCTGTTTTACCAAGCAGCGGGATCACTAAGTTCATAGCCCCAGCTTCTTCCAAGGCTGCTGTTTCATCAAAGGGTAACCGAGCATGCTTCTGGGCATACCTTCCCGTACCAAACTTTACTGTGTTCTCAAGGATACTTCCGACTGCAAGAGCCTGTTCGGGCGCAAGAAGTGTCTTTTGATGAATTTTTGCACTGTAAACTACTTCACCATCTGCAGTCTCTATACGATCAAGAACAGTTAGTAAGTCTCTGTTTGCCCCAGATTTTTCTCCCAGTAAGGATACGGTCCCGGTAACCAGAGACTCATACATACGAACAGCTTCAAGAAGTGTTACAACATTTGAGCCTAGGGGAAAAGAAAGAACGGGATCAAGCTGAGAGCTTATTCCCATTGCTTTCCCATATTCAATAAGATACTTCAAACCGACCAGAACACGAAAATCATCCGCTGCTGAAAGAACCTCAAGACTATAAGGGGAAAGAGCTGACAACCGTTGATATTCAATTTCAACTTGTCTTTGTAGCAATGACAAAGCTGCTACGCTGAGTGTACCCTCAAGCAATATATCTTCCCAGAATTCGTCCTGTGTCTCCACTGTCTGTGTTTCTAGATAACGCTTCAAGCGGTCGCTATCTACCAGATTCTGATCCAGAGTTAAGGATTCTCTTTCAGTAAAGGAATAGCGCTCCATTACCTTATCGTAACGGAGAACCGAAGAGCTGGTCAAAGAATAGATACCAAAGGGGTCTTCTTCTTCGGTTAAACTCAGCGACTTTCTGTATTCCAAAAGTTGCTGCTGACGCAACACAAGTGAAAGGTAATTTATCCGAAGCAGCTCCTGACGAAACTTCTGTTCCTTTATTTCATATTCTTTAAGCGTACTCTCTGAAAGAATAACATCAATTTCTTCCTTATATTTATCATAGTTCAAGCCGTAATGAAGACCTTTTAGCACCTCATATTCTGCTATACGATCCTCAAAAATAAAATCGGTTTCAAGATTCTTTACAGCTACATTAAATGCTGCTGTCTGAAGAACAGATCGGTTTAAAACAATTCCATTAATATCTCTGATTCTAGTCCGGTAGAGAGTATAGGGCTCTTCTTTACCATTACGAACACGAGGAGCCAAACCAACTTTTGTTGCCACATCCTTAAATTCATCACCCGAAAGGCGGTCACAGAGATGATAGAGCAGCCATACGGAGGCGATATTTTCAGATCGAACACCGGTCCAACTCATTGAAACCTGCTTACTGGTTATTTTATGGTCAGGTCTTGGAAAATAAGGCTGCCCTTGAAAAACAAAGATATCCCGATTGTTATTCATGAGGTCAGCGGTATTCCAGCCAAGTTGAAGAGCTGCTGCAAATAGATAGGGTTTAAACGCTGAGCCCATGGTTCTTTTAGCAGCAATGGCTCTGTTGAAGAACCTGTTCTCAACGCCTCCTGCCATCGCCTTAACCATGCCGTTTTGAAGAACAAGAGCGCCTCCCTGCATCTGGGGAAAACGTTCCAAATCTAGCAGAACACTTCCATCTGCATCAATTTTGCGAACACTTACCCAAACCTTATCCCCATTCTGCAACTGTTCAAGAAGAAGAGGGAGGTCATCTTTGCCACTTTCACTCCAGCGGTTTTTCTGCCATTTTACGAGTGCAGTAAGGGTTCGTTCAAGTCCTTTTTTATCTATTATTCCAACTCCCAGTTCACCCCCTAAATCTACGGTTGCCTGTCCCCCACCCATTGAAACAGAAGGGGGGGTAATATTAGTTAGTGTCCCGAATAAGAATGCGCCCTTCTTTACTTCACGGTCGCCTCGATATTTCGTTTTAGCCAGTTCTTCCTGAACTTCATCCCGAGCATAGCCGCGAAGCCGTACATCAAGCCTCGAAAGCTCATGACGCAAAGCATAAAGAGTGTTTTCCTGCAATCCCTTATCAACACTGGTAATAACCCGCACTCCTGCCGTTGCAAGATTGGAGATACCATGCTCCTCAAGAGCAGTGGTGACCTCTTCTGTAGCAACGGCATCCTTCACCATCTCCATTACATAATCAAGAGCATAACCAACCTGCCCTTCGGTGAACACGATATCCGTGGCAATCGCCTCGTCGTATTCTTTCTGGCTCACTTTCCCAAGGCGGTTCATCTGCTTTAGGACATATGCCATTCGTATTTTAACTCTGCTGCGAACTTCTTCCTTAGCCTCTTCCGATTTTCGATTAAAAGGATTGTAATAATTGGGGCGTTTAACACTGCCTGCAATAAAAACACTTTCAAGTAGAGTTAACCCTTCGACATTCTTGTCGAAATAATACCGAGCGGCCACTCCAAGACCATGCCCATTGCCTCGGACATAAAACTGGTTGCAGTAAAACTCAAATATCTTTTCCTTTGGGTAATGATATTCGAGTCGTAGCGCATACAGGAGCTCCTTCAGTTTTGCCTCATAGGATCTACCAGAACGTTTAAAAAGATTTTTTGCAGTCTGTTGAGTCAGGGTACTGCCACCCTGGACCACCCTGCCGGCTTCATAATTCTTGATTGCTGCTCGGGTAATTGATACAGCATCAAACCCATAATGCTCGAAAAAACGATTATCTTCAGAAGCAACAAGAGCATCGACAAATGTTACAGGAATTTGCTCCCAGGTCACATACTGTCTATGAGCATCATCGAAGAAAACACCAAGTGATGTCGCACCATCGCTGTAAAGAACAGGGCTCTCCTTACCAAGAATAGACTGTATGTTTTCAATAGCTATCTCTTCACCAGGATGAAGAACAACCAGATAATAGATTCCACCCGCAACTGCCAGCAGCGCAAGAACAATTAAAGTGAAAACGAAAAGGACAATTTTTTTTAACATAGAAACAACGGAGTGAAAGTGCGCCTACTAAAAAGGAAAGATTAGTAATGCTAACACGGTGTAAATGAATGGTTATTGGATACGAGGCAAGTATTTTATGTTGCAATTTCTAACTGCTTCGAGTTTAAGTAATAAGATTTACGAGATTGTACTGTTTTCGGACGTATATCTCAAGTATGCTTTTGGTATGTCATACAGTTTTTTTAATGATTTTCATCCTACTCCTTGATTGGCGTTTTTTCTCTTAAATTACACTATTTATGTTCCAAATCTTATCAAATATTATTAAGTCTCTTAGCCTCCTTACGCTCGTGCTGCTGCTCAGCTCTTGTGGTACGCAGAAAACGGCCGTTCTATACCCCTTGCCTAGTGGTGAAATAGCCTCTCCTGTCAGTTCACTCTCAACGGACCCAGAGCTTCTTCTAGTTGAAGCAGAACCTGAGCAATGCCTGACGGAAGAACTTGAGATACTACGTAGAACCGGCACATGGCAGCCTGACAACAAGCATCTGTCAAGTGAGCTGTCCCCAAAAAAAGTAAGCTATGACTTCCCGATTGTCATCAACAAGCAGGTAGAAGCATACCTTGATATCTTTCAAAATCGTCAAAAGAAAACCTTCAAACGCTGGCTAGCCCGTTCAAGCAAATACCTCCCAATGTTTAAGAGAGAATTGCGTGAAGCCGGCCTTCCCGAAGATCTTGCCTACCTGTCAATGATTGAGAGTGGCTTTAACCAAAGAGCCTACTCCCGTGCAAAAGCCGTTGGCCTTTGGCAATTTATGAAAGCCACTGGTAAACAGTACAATTTACGGATAGACAGATATGTTGACGAACGGCGTCACGCCGAGAAATCAACAAAAGCAGCCGTTGCCTTTCTCTCCGATCTATACGCAGATTTTGGTGACTGGCACCTTGCAGTAGCCGGCTATAATGCCGGAGGTGGAAAGATTAGGCGTGGTCTGAAACGTTATAAAGCTAATGATTTCTGGAGTCTTGCCCAGCATCGTTACCTGAAAATGGAGACAAAACGCTATGTGCCAAAACTGATTGCAGCGATTATTATAGCTAAGAATCCTGAACAGTACGGCTTTAGTAATATTGACTATGAGCAAGCAGTCGAATATGAGACACTCCGTGTTGGCCCAGGCCTTAGTCTTGATGCTATAGCCCTTATTTGCAATAGCAATAGTAAAACCATCAAGCAATTGAACCAGGAATTAAAAACCGGAAAGACTCCGCTCAATAAAAGCCATTACAATGTCCAGGTTCCGCTCGGCACAGCTGAACTGGCACAATCCAACCTGCCAAAACTGAACAGTGTTGTCAGTACCGGCTACAAAACACACGTAATCCGCAGGGGAGATACCCTTTCCAGAATTTGTAAACGGTATAAAATTAACAAAACAACCCTTCTTAAAATCAATCATTTAAGAAGCAGTAAGCTGATTGCAGGAAACCACCTGCGCATTCCATACAGCACTACCCGCTACCGTCTACTCTCTAGTCGCAATAACGGTAATATCGCATCTAATGATCTTATTCTTCATACCATTACGGCCGGCGAAACGATCTCTAAAATTGCGACTGCCTACAACGTCCCTGCTGACTTAATAGTCACCTGGAATGGACTTAAAAGTGTCCACAAGATCAGAGCAGGACAGCAATTGGCACTATATATAGAAGGTGCTGGAAGTTCGGTTACAAATGTTACAATAACAAAAAAACCAGTGGCACGTATAGCCGCTACCAAAACGATAAGCAAAAACGCATCCTCGATGATCGTCCTTGCGGAACAGAAGAAGTTTGCAGTGAAAAAGATAGCTTCCAAGGGAACCAAACCTGTGCAAGTCAGCTGGTACCAAGTTCGACAGGGCGATTCTCTCTGGACCATTGCCAGAAAGTTTAACCTTTCCACCAAGCAACTGAAATCCTGGAATAAGCTAAAATCCAACCGCATTCATCCAGGTATAAAACTGAAAATAAATAATGTTTAAACAGTTTACTCTGCCGAATATCTCTATTGGATCGTCTTACTCTCTCCTCTCCGATTTCTCCCTTTCAAACCATATACGTTCATGGTAAAAGAGTTCCCTGAATAATAACAAAGACACTTTAAATCTCACATCTCCAGCTATACAAAAAATGTCAAAAATAATATTTCCCAAATTTGAATATCCAGAAGATGTTCACGTTGTTACCCATCAGGAAAAAACTATTCTCCTGATAGGGACAGCCCATATCTCCCAGGAATCAGTTGCCCTCGTCGAAGAAGTCATCTCACAGGAGAATCCTGACTGCGTCTGCATTGAACTTGATGAAAAACGCTACAAGGCACTTACTCAAAAAAAGAAATGGCAATCTCTTGACCTTAAGCAGATCATTAAAGACAAACAACTCTCAACCCTTATGGTCAACCTGCTTATGGCTTCCTATCAAAAGAAGCTTGGAGGTCAACTGGGTGTAAAACCGGGTGCAGAACTCTTAAAGGCGGCAGAAACCGCCGAAGAACATAATATCCCCATTGCATTGTGCGACCGTGATGTACGGATCACCCTTCGTCGTGCCTGGAAGTCCACTTCATTCTTTAAAAAAGGCTACCTTCTAACAACACTTTTTGCCTCACTCTTTGATTCAACTGAAATAAGTGAAGAGAAACTGGTCGAGATGAAAAAAAAGGACGTCCTTTCTGAGCTTATGGATGAGATGGGAACGGCTTTACCAGATGTAAAAAAAGTACTTATCGATGAACGGGACATTTATCTTTCTGAAAAGATTAAAGCTGCGCAAGGAACTAGGTTGGTGGCAGTCGTTGGCGCTGGCCACATTCAAGGCATCAAGACTGTTTTGAACGATGACAGAAGTGCTGAATTGCCAGATATCACCACTATCCCTCCCGTTTCCAAAATTTGGAAAATTATTGGCTGGACCATCCCGGCACTGATCATCGGTTCAATTGTTGCCATCGGGCTGCAAAAAGGGATGGCTGATGCTGGAGCAAACCTTTTATACTGGATACTCGCCAATGGCATCCCATCAGCCATTGGAGGCATACTTGCCTACGCCAATCCACTCACCGTAGTTGGTGTCTTTGCAGCTGCTCCCATAACCAGTCTGACGCCTGTAATTGGGGCAGGTTATGTGGCCGCATTTATCCAGGTGATGCGCACCCCACCGGTTGTAAAAGAATTCGAAACCGTTGGTGATGATATGGGCTCAATTATGGGCTGGTGGAAAAACAAGCTGCTGAGAGTCTTCCTGGTCTTTCTCTTCACAGGAATCGGCTCTTCAATTGGAACCTATGTTGGCGGCTATGAAATCATTAAAAATCTGGTAAGTTAACCAGAACAAACAGAAGAAGCGTATAATGACTGATACAAAAACAAAAAAAGAAAAAAAAGCAGGTCCTGTACTTAATTCTAAACAAAAAAAGATGCTGAAAGGATTAGGCCATTCCCTGAGCCCCGTCGTATCCATTGGAAAAGAGGGCCTGGGGGACAGAATAGTTAAAGCGACAGAGCTTGAGTTAAGTCGTCACGAACTTATCAAGATCAAGGTTGGTAAGAGCAGTCCTGCCTCCAAGCAGGAAACTGCAGAACTCCTTGTAACTCAAAGTGAAAGTAGCCTAGTTCAGATTATCGGGAATACAATTCTTTTATATAAGAACAACCCGAAGATTGATAAGGATAAACAGATTAGAATGCCCTAGGTTTCAGGCCAAAAAGATCCGACGGAACATCCTGCGCAGCAACATGCAACTGACAGCGATGTTCCTGTTTCATAACTGCAGCGGCACTTTTTAATGCGAGTTCAGACCTGTTATTTGTTTCACTCAGATGGGCAAGAAGTACTACCTGCAAATTCTCGTGAAGAATCGTTGCCAGAAACGATGCGGCATCTTCATTGGACAGATGTCCGTGGGATGAGCGAACCCTCTGCTGGAGTGAAAGCGGATATGGGCCATTTTTTAGCAAATTCGGGTCATGGTTAAATTCAAGAATAAGAGCGTCACAGCCCATTAGTTTATTGGCAACAAGCGTTGATACCTTCCCAAGATCAGTGCAACAGGCAATGGACATTTTTGAATCACTGATAATAAATCCCACGGGATCAAGCGTATCATGTGAGATTCTAAAGGGTCGTATTGCAAGATCCTTTAACTGCACGCCTTTCCCTGTTTCAAACTCTACTCTTTTGTGAAGCTTCCCAACTATACGATCACTTCCTTTGAAGGTACCCTCATTGGCGTGTACCGGAAGCTTACAGCGCCTGGAAATAACCCCTGCTCCCCGTATATGATCACCATGCTCATGGCTTAGAAAAAGCCCGTCAAGATCTGACATTTCTCTTCCATGGAGTGCAAGACGTTTAGCCAACTCCTTTCCAGAAAACCCAGCATCGATCAGAATGGATGTCTTGCCAGACTCAATATACAGGGAATTCCCTTTGCTTCCTGAACCAAGGAGTGAAAACTTCATTTTCTATACGCCTGTGTGGCCAAAACCACCGCTACCACGACTGGTCTTATTAAGTTCTGTTACCAGTTCGAGTTGTGCCTGAATCACAGGAGCCATTACCAGCTGGGCGATACGATCTCCACGATGAACCGTAAAGGCAGTACGGCCGAGATTTATCAGGGCAATCTTTACCTCGCCACGATAATCTGCATCTATGGTTCCTGGGCTATTGATCACGGTGATACCATGCTTTACTGCAATGCCACTTCTTGGCCGCACCTGAATTTCATAGCCTGGAGGAATCGCGACAGAAAAACCGGTGGGAAACAGATGGACAGCACCGGGATCCAGGATGTACGATTTTTCGATTGCCGCTCTCACATCCATGCCAGCTGCCAATTTTGATTGATACTTTGGTAGAGACAGGTCCCTATTCCTATCAGAATCCAACCAGTATATTTTTACGATTTGTTTTTCCATCCTCGCAACATACCTGATACTCTTTCATGGAGCCATAAAAACAGCTGCTTTCCAAAGCCAAGACGGCACGAAACAGGTTCAAACACAAAAAGGCTGCCCCGTCACCGGAACAGCCTTTTGGATAACTCTACGCCTGGACTGTTTTTTACAACAGTGCCTTTCGACTTAAACGAATACGTCCACGAGAATCAACCTCAAGAACTTTAACCTCAAGCTCTTGTCCTTCTTTAAGTAAATCTGTCACTTTAGCAACCCGCTCATTGGCAAGCTCTGAGATGTGAACAAGGCCATCGGTTCCTGGCAGGATTTCGACAAATGCACCAAAGTCCTTGATGGTTTTAACAATCCCCTTATACACCTTACCAACCTCAGCGGTGGCAGTCATCTCCTGAATCTTCTTCAAAAGAGCGTCGGCTTTACTTCCATCTTTAGTAAACATCTTCACAAGACCGGAATCATCGACTTCGATTGTAGCATCATACTGGGCAGACATCTCTTTAATAATCTTTCCACCAGGTCCAATAATATCACGAATCTTATCGGTGTTGATCTTATGACTGAAATACTTGGGAGCATGCTCGGCAACATCGGTACGGGATGCATCAATTCCTTTGGCCATCTCGCCAAGGATATGAATGCGACCTTCCTGTGCCTGTGTAAGTGCGCGTCCCATAATATCACGGTCAACACCATCGATCTTAATATCCATCTGCAGGGCAGTGATACCTTCTGCAGTTCCAACAATCTTGAAGTCCATATCACCAAGATGATCTTCATCACCAAGGATATCAGAAAGAATAACAACCTTATCTCCTTCCTTGATCAGGCCCATGGCAATACCGGAAACGGGTGCCTTAAGCGGAACACCTGCATCCATCATGGCCATACTTCCGCCACAGACAGTTGCCATGGAAGAGGATCCGTTTGATTCCATAATGTCTGAAACCACGCGGATTGAGTATGGGAAATCCTCTTCATCGGGAAGTACTGCTGATAATCCACGAAGAGCAAGGGTTCCGTGACCAACATCACGACGGGATGGACCACGCAGAAAACGAGCCTCACCAACACAGAATGGAGGAAAGTTATAGTGAACCATAAAACGACGATTTTCTTCACCCTGAAGCGTCTCAACACGTTGAGAATCACGCTGGCTTCCAAGAGTTGCGGTACAGATCGACTGCGTCTCACCACGGGTAAAAAGCGCTGAACCATGGGTCTGTGGAAGATAGGTTACTTCGGTTGCAATGGGGCGAACCTGATCAAAGGAACGTCCATCGAGACGAAGAGCCTCATCCACAATCTTGGCACGCATGGTTTTCTTTTTGTAACCGGAGAGCAGGTTACCGATCTCTTTGGCGTTTTCACCTTCAGTATCAAGCTCTGCAACAACACTCTTCTTGAGCTCATCATACACGCGATTACGTTCAAGTTTATCCGCGGTGGCAATAACTTTTACCATACCCTCGGCTGCAATTTCCTGAACTTTCGCAAGTAATTCTTCATTCACAGGAATAGGCTCAACAACACGTTTTTCCTTACCATTACTTCCCTGTAAATCAACCTGCATATCGATAAGCGGCTGTACAGCATCAAAAACAAAAAAGATCGCATTCAGCACTTCTTCTTCGCTCATGGTATCAACTTTTCCCTCAACCATGGTTACTGCTTCGCTCGTACAAGCAACAATCATATCCATACGGGAATTTACAAGTTCATCCTTGGTGGGATTTAATACATACTCACCATCGATAAATCCTACGCGACCGCCTGCAATGGGGCCTTTAAATGGAATATCGGAAATACTCAATGCGCAGGATGCACCATTTAACGCGAGGACATCAGGATCATTTTGCTGATCAGCTGAAAGGACGGTGGCAATAATCTGGGTCTCTGCAAAATACCCTTCAGCAAACAGAGGACGCAGAGGACGATCTATAATGCGACAGGTAAGAACTTCCTGATCACTGGGACGACCAATTTCACGGCGGAAGTAGTTGCCAGGAATACGGCCAACTGCTGCCATTCTTTCCTGATACTCAATGGTGAGTGGGAGAAAACCAAGCTCGGGCTTATTTACTTTTCCAGCAACAGCGGTGACAAGCACAACGGTGCCGCCAGTCTGCATAATAACTGATCCATCTGCCTGTTTGGCTACTTTTCCGGTTTCAAGGGAAATGGTTTTACCACCTACTTCAACTTCAACTCTTTTAAACATATTTACATTCTCCAGCCGCCTTATTGCAGCATGGTTGATTTACCTCTCTGAGTTACCCTCAAAAAAAACAGGCGTATCATTGCAGCAAAGCAGCAAAAACACACCTGAATGGCAAATCGGCACCAAGTTAGGCACCATATTTACAAGTAAGAGATGCCAAATGCATCCCTTGGGGGAAAACTATTTTCTTATACCAAGAGCCTCGATAAGCTCACGGTATTTGTTGACATCTTTTTTCTTCAGATAATCAAGCAGACTTCTTCTCTGGCCAACAAGTTTCAACAATCCCTGACGAGAATGATGATCCTTTTTATGGGCTTTAAAATGATCGGTGAGATACTGAATTCTGTCAGTAATCAGTGCAATTTGCACTTCGGAAGAACCGGTATCACTTGAATGAAGTTTAAACTTCTCTATAATCTCATTTTTTTTAACTGCTGATTGTGCCAAGACAAACCTCCTGTTTCTGTATATGTAAAACGATTATTATTATATTAATTCTTACCAGGTCCCGGTGGCGGGGACTTTTTTTTTGTGCCTTATTCAATAAAAACTATCATAAAAAAAACCAGATACTTATGAAGTATTTATGTACATAAATGCTACTGTCTACACAAGGCACTTATACTAGTTCACTTACTGTTCACCAGTGTTAAACATTAATCTACCACTACCATGTACCACGTCACAGATTTATTGCAACAGATTACATAGCTCAGTAACAGATAAGACATTATTCATAAGCCTTTCTTTTGCATCCTCTTCGAGCAAATGATGCCCCTCGACACTGTCCCGCACATGAAAACAGCCACTTCGCACACGACGCAACGCTGTCAGATATCCTCCACAGCCGAGGACTCTGCCAATATCAGCACCGAGCGTCCGAATGTATGTTCCCTTGCTGCAGACAACTCTGATGGTAAGGTAGGGCGAGGCATCGTTTAGCTCAAGGTTCTCATCGGTGCGTTCAAGATCAAAGATGGTAATACTGCGAGGCGGCTTTTCAATAGCAATACCTTTACGAGCGTAATAATAGAGTGGTTTTCCTTTATGCTTTAAGGCAGAATAGATAGGCGGGACCTGCATCTGCTCACCACGAAACCGCAGTAAACACTCCTCAACAACCGTCGCTGAGAGAGAGCCAACAGGCTTTGTGGCCGTGACCTCACCTTCAGGATCTAAAGTTGTTGTTTCAATACCGAGACGAATAGTGGCAAGATATTCCTTTTCACCGTCCATCAGCTGACTAATCATTTTCGTTGCAGGACGTCCTGCACAAACAATCAAAAGCCCAGTGGCAAAAGGGTCGAGGGTACCGGCATGACCAACTTTCTTCATGCCAAGAGCTTTTCGCACCTTGCGAACTATGTAGAAAGAACTCGAACCTTCAGGTTTATCAATCAAAAAGGTTCCGGCTGTGAAATCAGTCTCCATAGGTAAGAAAACCAATTCAGTTCAGGCAAGAGCCTGAGTCAATGCATCAAGTACAAGGGCCTGAACATCTTCAATGCTAGTCCCGGAAAACCGAAACCCCGCTGCATTTTTATGTCCACCACCACCGAAATGCGCTGCAATGGCCGCGACATCAACATTTCCCTTTGCACGAAGGCTTACAGAAACAGTACCTTTTTTTATTTCCTTGATAAAGCCAGCAACCTGAACGGTACTTAGAGATCGCGGATAATTAATAAAGCCTTCAACATCATCACTGGTTGCACCACTTTGCTTAAACATGGCTTCGTTCACACTTACCAGTGCAATTTTACCTTCCGCATGGACAACAAGTGTTGCCAGAACCAGTTCCATAAGTCGCAGACGCGCAAGGGTATAGTTATCATATACGCTTTCAGCCACTTCATCGGGCCGAACACCCTTTTCAATAAGATCTGCAGCTACCCGCATGGTCCTAGGGCTGGTACTCTCATAACGAAAAGAACCTGTATCTGTGACAATGGCGACATAGAGACAAAAAGCCGCTTCCACGGAAACGTTTGCATTCAGGGCAAGAGCGAGTTCATAAACCATTTCACCTGTGGAAGAACAGCTACTCTCAAGCCAGAGGTGGTCACCAAACTCACGGTGGCCATGATGGTGATCAATGACAATAAATGGTGAGATGGCAAGAAGCCTCTCCTTTGATTCGCCAAGACGTTCCGCGTCTCCACAATCAAGTGCCACGGCCACAACTTTATTTCCGGCAGCGCTAGCCTGTTCTGCAAACTTTATTGCAGCGTCAATATTAGTATTTACAAGTTTAGCAGTGGGTAGAAAATCATAGAGATGGGAAACTGGAGCATCGAGATAACGAAAAACCTTTTTCCCCTGGGACTCTAAGATATCTGCAAAACCGAGCAATGAACCTAAGGCATCCCCGTCAGGATGCACATGGGTGGCAAGCACAATATGAGTAGCATCCTGAATACACTGAACAATTGTTTTATCAGGAATCACCTTCTCTCCTATTTCTTTCCGAGGCAATATCATCCAAAAGAGTCTCCATCTCTCTTACCTGCTCAGCCTTAGCATCATAGATAAATACCAGAGAAGGTGTATGCCGAAGATTCAGAATTTTTGCTAGATGACTACGAACAAAGCCCGTGGCATTCTTAAGAGCAGATGAAGCATGTTTCCGGGAATGCTCTCCGCCGCTTAGTGTGTAAAAAATACGGGCACTCCTTAAATCATCAGTAACTTCCACTCGTGAGATCGTGACCTCACTCAGTTTCTGATCCCGAACCTTCTGTAAAAAGAAAAGAGACAACTCCATTTGAATGGCTTCCGCCACCCTAGTCGAGCGTTTCCGTTCCCGCTTGCCGAGGCCAACGGATTCAATAGTTTCTTTGGGATCCCACATAATCATTCAGTATTTAACTTATCCATCTCAAATTGGTCCCTTTTACGAGCTTGTCAAAGGTTGATAGACTCATATAAAGGTAAAATCTACGATGGCTTTGTAGATAAGCGTAGACTTCGAAAAACTTCATATTCGAGGCGCGCAAAATTCATATCATTTCTGTGCACTAGGGTACGTTGAAATGATGTGAATTTTGTAGCAACAAAGAAAATGGAGAGTTTTTACGAATCCATTAATGGTTGATAGACTTTGTTACTCGTCTTCCTCTTCTGCAGCTTCTTCATCGGCTTTCTTGTCATGAAGAGTGGCACCAAGGGTAGCAGCTACTTCTTTCATAACGAACGCTTCAAGATTATCTCCAACCTTGATATCATTAAACTTCTCAATAGACATACCACACTCGTAACCGGAGAGAACTTCCTTGGCATCATCCTTAAATCGCCTTAAAGATTCCACTTTTCCAGTGTAAACCACAACACCGTCACGAAGAACATGGATCATGGCATTGCGGGTGATTTTCCCATTGGTCACCGAACAACCAGCAACGGTTCCAACCTTTGGTGCCTGGAACGTCTCACGGACTTCAGCGTTACCGATAACGTCTTCAACGAAATCGGGTGCCAACATACCAACCATTGCAGCAGTGATATCATCAAGCGCGTGATAGATGACATCGTATGAACGCATATCAACATTTTCTTTGGCGGCGAGTTCCTTCACCTTACCAGAAGGCCTCACGTTAAATCCGATAATAACAGCATCAGAAGCGGAAGCAAGCAGCACATCGGAGTCGGTTACAGTCCCGGTACCCTCATGAAGAATCTTCACCTTCACTTCCTCGGTGGAGAGTTTCTCGGCAGCCGAGCCAAAGGCCTCTAGAGTACCTTGTACATCGGCACGCAGTACAACTCTCAGTTCCTGAACATCACCTTCATTCAGTTTTTCAAACAGAGTATCCAGTGAAACCTTAGAACCTGCAGCCAGCTCATTTTCACGAACCTTAAGAGATCTTGCCTGAGCAACACTCTTAGCCATTTTTTCATCGGTCACAACAACAAACTCATCACCAGCGGATGGCACACCAGTAATACCCTGAATCTCAATGGGCATTGAAGGACCTGCATCCTTAACTGGCTTGCTCTTATCGTTAAGCAGAGCCCGAACCTTTCCATTAAACTGTCCTACGACAAAGTGATCACCAGGACGGACTGTTCCCTCCTGAATAAGCACAGTAGCAACAGCTCCACGTCCCTTGTCAAGCTTAGCTTCAACTACTCGTCCCCTGGCCTTACGATTAGGGTCAGCCTTCAACTCCATCATTTCAGCCATCAGCTGAATATTTTCCATCAGGGTATCGATGCCAATATTATTTTTGGCAGAAATTTCAACGAAGATAGTCTCACCACCCCACTCTTCTGGGGAAAGATTAAGCTCAGCCAACTCCCGTTTTACTCGTTCGGGATCAGCGTTATCCTTATCTATCTTATTAACAGCTACCAGCAGTGGTACTCCAGCAGCTTGGGAGTGATGGATTGCCTCACGAGTCTGCTCCATAACACCATCATCTGCAGCAACAACGAGAATAACCAGATCTGTGATCTGAGCACCACGGGAACGCATTTCAGTAAATGCAGCATGACCGGGTGTATCAACAAAGGTGACTTCTCCAATCTCTGACTGAACATGATAGGCACCAATATGCTGGGTAATTCCTCCAGCTTCACCATCCGCCACATCCGTCTTACGGATGGCATCAAGAATAGAAGTTTTACCATGATCAACGTGACCCATAACCGTAATAACGGGAGACCTTGGAACAGCATCTCCACCTGCTTCCTGGATATCAAGCTGTTCAACACCGATCTCTTCGGTCATTGCCTGCCCCACTTCATACCCAAAGTCAGAGGCAACCAGTGTGGCAGTGTCTACATCAAGGGATTGATTTACCGTGGCCATAACGCCAAGTCCCATCAGTTTAGCGATAACTTCATTTGCTTTAATGCCCATACGATGAGCAAGATCACCAACACTGATGGTTTCATGTACCTTAATCTTCTTCTTACTAGCCTTCATCTCGGCAGCAGGCTGTTGAGGGATACTCTTCGCTCTCCCTTTGCCTTTTTTACCACGTCTGCCCTGACGATCATTCTCATAACCAAATCGTGTTACGCGAACATTTTTCCGACCCTTCTTGGCGCCCTTCCAGCCAGCTTTTCCACCTTTCTTGGCGTCATCTTCTGCCCCTGGTGCCCCACCTTCCTTTCGTCCCTTCTTTTTAACGCGAGAAGGAGCAGACGGATCAGTTGTTGCCTGTGCACCCTGTGGTTTTGGAGCAGGTCGCCTTGCGGGGGGACGTCCAGTTTTTTTCCGTGGCGATGGAGATCTTGGTTCTTCCTTAGGAAGCTCTATGGTACCAACCACTTTGGCAATTCCTGATTTTGATGGAATATGCCCTTTAGTAGTTATGATCAAATTCTTCTGTTTTTCAGGAACTGCAGTCTCCTCAACTCCCTGAACCGCAACTTCTGCTTTACTGTCAGGTGCCGATTCTCCCTCAACCGTTTTCTCAGGAGCTTCTGCTTTGACTTCTACGTTCTCTTCCTTCGCTTCCATTTCAGTTTCAGCAGCGACCACATTTTCAACAGATGGTGCCTCCTCAACTTTCGCATCTGAAGCTTCAGAAAGTTCAGACGTTTCCTCAACTTCTTCCACGACAACTTTTTTCGGACGCCGAATAACGGTTGCACGACGACGAATCACGGTGGTATTGCCAGAATCACCATCGATCCGTTTTTCAACCAGTTTAGAGTCAGAATTTTTCAATACTTCTGTACGGATCTTTAAGGCCGTGTCATCATCGACCGTTGAGCTATGCCCCTTAATATCATAACCAAGCTCAATCAGTTTCTCTGCCAAAGCCTTACTGGCCATACCGGCCTCTTTAGCCAACTCATAAATCCTAACCCTGCTCATGCACTACTCCCGTTATTCCCATTTTTCTTTAACAACACAAATAAATAGATAACAACTCTATACATATTTCAATTTAACCGAAAAGCCCTTTTCCATCCCTGCCTGCGAGCTAAAAAACGTTCTACACATAAGGCATCCGTACAGCAATATGCTCCTCTTCCCTGCATCTGCTGCTGTTCATCTAAAACAACTGTCGCAGTCTCGGGATTCCATACATATCGTTGCAACAAGCCTTTGCCACTCTTCCTGCGACAGACAATGCACATACGCTTCGGTTGTATATTCTTACTTTTGCTCATCCTCGACGGATTGCCCTTCTGCAGTCACGGCAACATTCTCTACCACTTCGCTTTCTGGCTCAACTCCCAACTCGGCTTCCACAGTAACTTCAGCCTCGGGCGCATTTTTAGCGTCAGTCTCAGTTTCAGCAATGGTTTCAGCTTCAGCCTCGACTTCAGTAACTATTTCAGCTTCAGTTTCAACTTCAGTCACTGTTTCAGCTTCAGCCTCAACTTCAGCAACTTTGTCAGCTTCAGTCTCAACTTCAGCAACTGTTTCAACTTCAGTCTCAACTTCAGCAACTGTTTCAGCTTCAGTTTCAACTTCAACCACTGTTTCAACTTCAGCCTCAGTGTTCGGTTCCGTTGAACCTTCTTCCGTTGCATCTTCAGCTAAAGCAACACTCACCACACCCTCTCCAATAAGCCTTACAGCTGTATCGATCAGATGCTGAGCCTGCTCTTCATTAATGGAGCGAATAACAATTATATCCTCAACAGCCGCCTCCGCAAGTCGTTCGATGGAGAATATACCTCGAGCAAGAAGCTGATCAGCCAGAGGCTCTTCAATACCAGCAATGGCAAGAAGCGTCTGATAACCTGGATCTTCAAGATTTGCATAGCGCTGTTCACTTTTCACATCAATACGCCAGCCAAGAAGCCGAGATGCCAGACGTACATTCTGTCCCTGACGACCAATGGCCAGTGACAGCTGATCGTTCGGCACAACGACAAGAAGAGTCTTCGCCTCTTCATCGGCCATCACCATGGAGACATGGGCCGGAGCCAGTGCATTATAAACATATTTGGCTGGATCCGGACTCCAGGGGACAATATCAATTCGTTCGCCCTGCAGCTCCTGAACAACATTCTGTACTCGAGACCCCTTCATACCAACACATGCGCCCACTGGATCAACATCGGTTTCAAGCGAACTAACAGCTATTTTGGCTCGAAATCCGGGCTCGCGACTCACACCCATTATTTCAACAATTCCTTCTGCTATTTCAGGAACTTCCATGGTGAAAAGTTTGGCTAGAAACTCATTACAAGTCCGCGACAAAATAAGCTGTGAATCTCTTGCGTTCTGACGAACATCATCAAGATAGGCGCGAATACGATCTCCCTGCTTAAATGAGCGTTTAGGTATCTGCTGATCACGGGGGAGGATTGCATCGGTACGCCCCAGATTAACAATCATATTACCACGCTCAAAACGTTGCACTATCCCGCTTACAACTTCTCCTTTACGATCCTTAAACATTTCAAAGATGACATCACGTTCAGCGTCCTTCATCTTATGAATAATAACCTGCTTGGCAGACTGAGCGGCAATACGCCCAAGATCTTCGATATTTTCCATCTTTTCGCCAAGCTCGTCTTCAAGCTGGACTTCGGAGTCAAGTTGCTGAGCTTCCTCAAGGGTAATTTCCGTCTGCTCATCCTCAACTTCGTTCACCACGGTGCGAAATTGAAACACTTCGACTTCACCAAACTCCTCATTGAAGCGTACTTCGATATCACGCCTAGAGCCGAGTTTCTTCTTCGCAGCCGACTCCACAGCTTCCTCAATGGCTTCAATCAGAAGTTTTTTGTCAAACCCACGATCTCTGCATATTTGATCAATGATACGTTTTAAATCTGATAGCATTTCATTCCCCACAAAAAAACAATATTATTTTTTTTGTCTTTTATTCTTGTTACTGCTTATTAAACATGTCGATTTGTAGCTGCCTGGTATCACTTATAGTGTCAATCTAGCTTTCTTGACCTCATCCATCAAGAATCGGCCCGTCGCTCCATCTTCGAACAGTAGATCAAAGCCTGACTCATCCGGTGCTCCTATCATACCGACAAACACTTTCTGGCCACCGCGAGGATGTCGTAACTTCACCCTCGCTTTTTTCCCTAAAAATCGTATAAAATCTTTCAAATCCCTTAATGGTCGCTCAAGTCCAGGAGAAGAAACCTCCAGATGAAACGCATTGGGAATAAGATCCTCCACATCAAGGAAAAAACTCACTTCTCTGCTTACCTTGCTGCACTCATCAAGACCAACTCCGTCGGGTGAATCGAGAAAAAGCCGTAACACCCAGCCCTCACCCTCTTGACGATACTGTATTTCTACAAGTTCAAGCCCCATGGAAGGAAGAAGACTTTCCACAAATTCCTGAATCTTTTCTGTTACATATTCACTCATACTTCCCTGTCCATCATGCGCCCATTCCTGTAAAACGGGCATAAAAAAAAGCGGGCATAGCCCACTTTCATAGCCACATTCCTTCAAAGGTTGTGGTATGGCATCAACGAGAAAAAACAAAATCCGTTGACACTGGAGCGGGCGACGAGGTTTGAACTCGCGACCCCAAGCTTGGGAAGCTTGTACTCTACCAACTGAGCTACACCCGCATACATCCCGTTCCAATCCCCCAATTTAAACATAAAAAAATACTACTGTCAAGAAATGATGATTTCTGAAAAATGCTTGTTTATCAAGCTGAAACAGAGCGATTTTCCAGAAACCATTATGCACCCTTCGCCAGAAAACGTGTTATAAACTTCTTCAAAATTAAACGCACAGGTACTTCATTCATTAAAGTGCTTTTCTTCAGCATGTAGTATATCGACTTAATTAGCCGCGTAATTGGTACCTTAGGAGCAGACGGACCTCCTCTATTTTTTTATCACTTAGGTGCCCAACAATTAAATAATCAACAAATAGCGATTGACAAACCGATGAGGGATTAATACAACATCTCAGACTTTGAGTAGGAAAAGAAAATGAAAACAAAAAAAACTCCCACTCCACAAATACGGAATTCCAACTAAATATCAGTAAAACAACGATTGGATTTCCCATGAGAATTCAGGGACAACATAGAATGCAATCACTTGAACGCACAATGATAACTATAAATGGCTTTCCCATTAATGTGCTGAAGGGTGGCGATTCTTCTAAAACTCCATTGCTCTTTCTCCACGGAAAAGCATTTCAGGCTGAGACGTGGAATGAACTGGGAACCTTGGAAAGTGTTCTTAACGCCGGGTTTTCTTTTTTGGCTCTTGATCTGCCGGGATTTGGAAAAAGCCCTGAAGCTGATATCGACCCAGAAAGTATTATAACTGGAGTTATGGAAGCAGAGTCCATCGAACAGGCCATTATAATTGGGCCCTCCATGAGTGGGAAGATTGCAATTGAATACGCAACAGCCAACCCTCAAAAAGTTGCCGGTCTTGTCCTTATTGGAGCTGTTGGCGTTCAGGAAAATCGTGACAAATTGAACACATTACCAGCTCAAACACTGATTATCTGGGGTGAAAATGACCAAATTTCTTCCCCTGAAAACGGAGTACTACTCAACGAACAAATTGCAGGATCGGAACTTGTCATTTTTACAGATGCCCCGCACCCCTGCTATCTTAAAAAAACTGACCTCTGGCACGAAACCTTGCTGAACTTTGTAAACAGGATTAACAAGTAATATTACTATGACTGACAAAACTCTTATAATCGCCGAAAAACCAAGTGTTGCCGGTGACCTTGCGAAGGTTCTGCCGGGTAAATTCAAAAAGACCAAAACCCACTATGAAAGCGATACCCATATAGTATCCTATGCTATCGGCCATCTAGTGGCAATTCAATATCCCGAAGAAATTGATCCAAAGTACAAGAGCTGGGACCTTGGAAATCTTCCGATTATTCCAGACGAGTTCCCTCTCAAGGGGCTCCAGGGCACCAAAGGGCAACTCAACGCCCTGCAGAAGCTTATTCGCAGAAGAGATGTGACCGAAATTATTAATGCGTGCGATGCGGGCCGTGAGGGAGAATTAATATTCAAATATATTTTGCGCTATGTGTGGAACACTTCCGTTGCCAAGAAATCATTTAAGAGATTATGGCTGCAATCCATGACTCGCGATTCCATCAAGGAGGCCTTTGCCAACCTGCGTGAAAATGATGAGATGCGTACTCTTGAAGATGCGGCTCTTTGCCGTTCGGAATCGGATTGGCTTATCGGACTCAATGCAACCCGCGCACTCACCGGCTTTAATTCTAGAAAAGGAGGTTTTTTCCTCACCTCCTGCGGCAGAGTACAAACACCCACACTCTCGCTTCTCGTAAAACGGGAACAGGTTCGGCTTGGTTTTAAACCTCGTGATTTTTTTACCCTTCAAGCAACATTCGCCTACGACAACAGTAGCTACACCGGCAAATGGATAGCCCCTGATTTCAAAAAAGATCCAGAAAATGAGCATGCTCGCGCCGATAGACTCTGGCTTGAAGAAGAGGCGGATAAGAGGGTGGCCAAATGTACCGGACAGCCTGCAGAAGTCACAGAAACTAGTAAAAAATCGACACAGCGTGCCCCTGGACTCTATGACCTGACCTCCTTACAACGAGAGGCAAACAGCCGTTTTGGGTTCTCAGCCAAAAACACCCTGTCCATCGCCCAGGCCCTGTATGAGCGCCACAAAGTTCTTACCTATCCCCGTACCGACAGTCGCCACCTGCCAGAGGATTACCTCAGCAACGTAAAGAAAACCGTCAAAATACAGCAGGGATGGCAACTTGGAGTTTTTGCTAAAACAGCTCTCAGTGAAGGATATATCAAAAAAGAAAAACGGATATTTGATAATAAAAACATTTCCGATCACCATGCAATCATCCCTACCACCAAATTACCGGACACACTGAGTGAACCGGAACAAAAGATTTACACCATGGTGGTACAGCGTTTCCTTGCTGTTTTCTTCCCGCCCGCCAAATATCTCAACACCAGACGAATCTCCATGGTAAAGAAAGAAACTTTTCTTACTGAAGGTAAAATTCAGACCGATCCGGGTTGGAAGATTATCTATCAGGGGAAAAATCAGGAGTCGGACAAACTCCTGGTGGCAATACCAAGCGGCACAGACGTTCACTGCGAAGTAGTAGCAAAGGAAAAATCAGAAACCAAACCGCCACCACGCTTTAATGAGGCAACGCTACTCTCCGCCATGGAACATTCCGGAAAATTTGTGGAAGATGAAGAGCTTGCGGAGGCAATGAAGGACAGTGGACTCGGGACGCCAGCTACTCGAGCTGCCATTATCGAAAAACTGATCAAAGAAAAATATATCGTCCGCGAAGGCCGTGAGCTCACTCCCACCGGAAAAGCATTTGAGCTCTTCTCATTGCTTGAAGCACTGAAGATTGAAGTCCTCGCCTCGCCTCAGATGACTGGCGAGTGGGAATTTAAACTTAACCAGATTCTCCATGGGAAGTTCACCCGGGAAAAGTTTATGGATGAGATTCGTGAACTCACCAGACATATTATCTCCCAAGTTCGTCAATTTGAGAAATCACCGACTCAGAAAGAGGCTGCTTTCAGCCCGGTGGGTGACGTTCATTTTTCTGAAACACCAACCGCCTATGTGTCAGAAGATGAAAAAATCACTCTTCGAAAAATCCTTGGCGGCAGAATTATGAGCCAGAAGGAAATCGTCAGTATCATTAACGGTGAGACTCTTGGGCCGTTTAGCGATTTCAGGAGTAAACGAGGAAAACTTTTCACCGCCTCTCTACGATTAACAAAGAATAAGATAGAATTTCTTTTTGCCGATTCCATAGAAGATCTCGACATTGAGGCAATTAAAAAAAGTGAGTCACTCGGACTCTCTCCCGTTGATGAGTCACCCGTCTTTGAAACGCCTGCTGCATATATGTCAGGCTCACGACTCGATGGAGACAAGGAGCAAGGATTGCAGATTGGCAAAGTCATTCTGGCCCGCGACATTACCTGTGACCATATCAGACAGCTCTTGACCGATGGCAAAACAGAGCTTATACCAAACTTTATATCAAAGAAAAAAAGACCATTTGACGCTTACCTGCTAATAAGCAAAAAAGGTAAGATAAGTTTTGAATTTCCGCCACGAAAACGGAAAGAAAAGACAAAGAGTAACAATTAAGAGGCAATAGCCTCCACCTACTATGAAAAAACTCAAAAAAGAACTACAGGACAAAACAAGTCTTGAACTGGCTGAAATCTGCGTAAAGGCAGCACTTGACACAAAAGCAGAAGACCTTGTTGTGCTCAACGTAACAGGAATGTCCTCCTTCACCGACTACTTTGTTATTATGAGTGGACGCTCAAGCCGACACGTCCAGGGACTGGCTGAATCCATGGAGAAAGCTATGCGATCCAAAAGAATTAGCACAGCAAAGGCCGAAGGGATCCAAGAAGGAATGTGGGTTCTGCTTGACTTTGACGATGTGGTAGTTCATATTTTCTATCATGAACAGCGATCTTTTTACGATCTGGAAGGGCTGTGGCACGATGCCCCAAGAGTGGAAATAAACGAGAGCTAACAGATGCAATATATCAGCACCCGCGGCGGCATTGAGCCCGTCTCTTTTACAAAAGCCGTAATGATGGGACTTGCCGACGATGGCGGTCTCCTCCTTCCAAGAACAATTCCCCGCGTGGGAAGTGAGACCTATGGAGAGTGGAAGGATCTCTCTTATTCAGAACTTGCCTTTGAGGTTATGTCACGCTTTATCGATGACATCCCTGCAGCTGACCTCCGCGACATCATAACTCGTTCCTACGATTCATTTGATGCAAAAGATGTTGTTCCTATCATCCATCAGGGACCGCTTCATATCATGGAGCTATTCCACGGCCCGACACTGGCCTTCAAAGATATCGCTCTGCAGTTTCTTGGCAATACTTTTGAGTACCTGCTGGAAAAAGAGGACTCAGTTATGAATATCCTGGGGGCCACCTCCGGTGACACCGGAAGTGCTGCTATTTACGGGGTACGCGGTAAAGACCGGATCAATATCTTTATTCTTCACCCTCAGAACCGGGTAAGTAAGGTCCAGGAAAAGCAGATGACCACGATTACGGACGCCAATGTGTTCAACATTGCTATCCGTGGCACCTTTGATGATGGCCAGGCCATTGTTAAATCGATATTCAACGATCTTGATTTCAAAGAAAAACAAAATCTTGGAGCAATAAACTCCATCAACTGGGCCAGAGTTCTTGCCCAGGTAGTCTACTATGTATACGCCTGCCTGCACATTTCCAGTCATGAAAATGATAAGGCAACGGATTTCTCAGTTCCCACCGGGAACTTTGGCGATATCTTTGCAGGATTTATAGCAAAACGTATGCTCCCAGAAGGGACCATCAGAAAGTTAATGCTTGCAACCAACTCCAACGACATTCTCTCACGAATGGTTAGTGAAGGATATTATTCACTTGGTGATGTCGTAGCCACATCGAGTCCGTCGATGGACATCCAGTCAGCATCCAACTTTGAACGTTACCTGTACTATCTTCTAGATAAGGAACCGAATCGAACCAACCAGGCCATGACTCTATTTCTTAAAAACGGTCAAATTGATCTTACTGACTTCCAGGATCAGATTCAGAGAGACTTTATCACCGAAAAAGCAACGGAGGAAGATGTCTCCACATGTATTCGTGAATTTTATCAGGAATATGGATACATTCTAGACCCTCACACCGCTGTCGGCGTCCATTGTGCCCTGAAACACCAGGAAAAAGGAATCCCTATCTGCTGTCTTGCCACCGCTCATCCCGCCAAATTCGGAGACACCGTGGAAGATGCCATCGAAAAGCCCCTTGAGCTCCCTGAGTCCATCGCTCTATTAATGGAAGAAGGCAAAGAATCACGCTGTGAGCTTATGGACGCTGACAGAAATGATATCCAGGAATTCGTCAGAAAACATTCCCTAAACAACTGATTTGACAATGGCTGAAATGAATTCATACCAGGCGCGGGTGGAGGAATGTGTTGCCTTTTTGCAAAAGATACTCCCCTTCACACCCGACCTGATCATTCAGCTCGGAACGGGACTTGGCAGCTTCGGAGAAAAAATCAACAGTGAAGCCACGCTTTCCTATTCCGAGATCCCTCATTTTCCAGAATCCACCGTTGAGAGCCATAGCGGCAACCTGATTATCGGATATCTTGGAGAAAAAAAAGTTGCTGTCCTCCAGGGAAGATTTCACTTTTACGAGGGCTACTCCACAAAAGAAGTCGCTTTTCCCATCCGGGTACTCTCACTCCTTGGTGCTAAGACCCTCATTGTAACCAACGCTGCCGGTGGTCTCAACCCGCTCTTTCAAGCAGGATCCATAATGGTTTTCCGAGATCACTTAAACTTTCTGGGTGAAAATCCGCTAAGAGGGCCTAATGTGGAAAGTTGGGGCCCGCGTTTTCCCGATTGTTCAACCCCATACCACCCGGGACTGATAAAAACCGCTCTCGACAGTGCCAGCCACTGTAAAATCAACAATGTGATCAGCGGAGTATACGTCTGTATCCCAGGACCAAGCCTTGAAACACCTGCCGAGACACGATGGCTACGTGAAAGTGGTGCCGATGCTGTTGGCATGTCTTCCGTACCTGAAATCATCGTAGCAAAACATGCGGGTATGGATATCCTCGGTTTATCGGTTATTTCCAATGTGAACGATCCTGACAATTTCGAACCCATTATCCTGGAAGAGATCATAGCTACCGCGGCGGCCATGGAACCAAAACTTGAGCAATTGATTGTGGAAATCACAAAACGACTTCCATTATGAACAGACAAAAAGTTAATCTTATCCTTTCCGGCAGCTATCTCCTTCCCGATTCCAAACAGGAAAATGTAATTACGGATGGTGCTGTAGCAATCTCAGGCGACACGATCACAGCCATCGGAAACAGTGAACAAATTCTGGCAGAGTATAAAACAGAACAACATATCCATACTGATCACGGCCTAATCATGCCAGGTCTTGTAAATACCCACACCCACGCAGCAATGGCTTGTTTTCGGGGCCTTGCAGATGACCTGCCGCTTATGACCTGGCTTGAGGAGCATATTTTTCCAGTGGAGGCACGGTGGACACCTGAAATGATCTACCAATCAACCCTACTCTCCCTGGCAGAGATGATCAAATCCGGGACAACCAGTTTCTGTGATATGTATCTCTTTTCAAAAGATGTGGCACGAGCCACTGCGGAATCCGGCATGCGGGCATGGATAGGTGAGGTACTCTATGACTTCCCCTCTCCCTGTTATGGAAATCTGGAGAATGGGTTTTCCTACGTGGAAGACCTCTTCAGCGAATATGCAGACCACCCACTGATCACTGTTACCGCGGATCCTCATTCAGTCTACACCTGTGCCCCGGAACTGCTCACGCGACTGGGACAGGTGGCGCATGACCATAACAGCCTCTATGTTATTCACCTTGCTGAAAATGAGGCGGAGGTTAATACCTGCAGGGAACGATACAACTGCTCCCCGGTGTACCACTTGGAACAACTTGGACTCCTCGGGCCAGAAACAGTGGCGGCCCACTGCGTTATGCTGGATGACAAAGAAATTGCACTTCTTGCTGAACGCAACGTTAAGGTGTCTCACTGTCAGGAATCAAACATGAAACTGGCATCCGGAACGGCTCCCGTTGTCAAAATGATACATGCTGGAATTACAGTTGGAATTGGAACGGATGGTGCGGCATCCAATAACGATGTGGATATGTTCGGAGAGATGAACACCGTGGCTAAAATCCATAAAGTCGCCCGTATGGATCCCACCGCAATGAATGCTGAACAGACTCTTTTTGCGGCAACCGCCGGAGGTGCAAAAGCGCTTGATGCTGGCGAGCAAACAGGCAGTCTGAGAGTCGGCAAAAAAGCTGACATGATAGTATTGAACATGAATCAGCCGCATCTCACCCCACTCTACAACATCCCGTCACACTTGGTCTACGCCGCCCGTGGCGCCGATGTTATTCATTCAATCATTAATGGACGTTTAGTTATGCTGGACAGAATACTCCAAGGCCTTGACGAGGAGAGAATACTTGCCCAGGTACGGGAAATCGGACAAAACCTGGTCAGGCATGGAAAGGATTGACATTATCGCACTACTGCTCTACATTTAATAGTCTAAGGAAAGAGTTGTTAACTAAGATTTTACACATATAGAGGGTGTATTATGTTTGGACTTGGAATGCCGGAATTAATTGTTATCCTGGTTATAATTGTTATTATTTTTGGTGCAGGCAAACTTCCGGAAATTGGATCCGGCATTGGGAAAGGCATTAAAAACTTTAAGGATGCCACCAAAAAAGAAGAAAAAAAAGTTATTGATGACGAGACGAAAGGCGATTCACAGAGCTGAGCCTGCCTCAGGTACAGACATCACCCTAACTGGAGAAAACCATGTTTGGACTCGGAACCCCTGAATTAATAGTTATCTTGGGTATTGCAGTACTCGTTTTTGGTGGAAAAAAACTTCCTGAAATTGGATCTGGTCTTGGTAAAGCAATTTCATCGTTCAAAAACGGTATTAGCGACGTTGAAGACAGTGGTAAAAAAATCCTGGAAGATGTCCCTGGGATTAAAGAAGTTGCTGCCGTAAAAGATAAGGTTGATGCTGTAAAAAACATCGGCAATATTTTAAAATAACTTTCCCCTAGAGTCTGTCTGAGAATAGACATTTCGGACAGTTTCTTAGATTTACCTGAAGGAGAATCCTTGTGATTCTCCTTTTCTTATCCCCTCCCCTCCTCTATTCACTGCTTCATCTTTCTTGACAGTTCTCCCCATTTTGACATATTCTAAAAGAAAGAGAATTCCTCTTTCCGGTTAATGAACATCTACTTTTACAAAAAGGTACTCCATGTCAAACCGTCGAAACTACGAGCGTCTTCTTATTCAAAAGTTTGCTCTCTTAAAGCTTGCAAACGGTAAAATCATTGAAGGGCAAACCCGTGATATGAGCGTGGGAGGAGCCTTTATAGAGTGTGAACCAGACATCGAACTGAGTGAAGGAACAGAATGTACCATAAGTCTGGTGCTTGACGAGGAAAATGAGGAGATGACAACGGAAATCTATGGCTGTATCAGCCATTGTGACGGTGAAGGACTTGGTTGCAATTTTCTAAAAGTTAACTCCACATACTATCAATTTATCGGAGAAACATCGGACTAAGATAGTCCTGCTATTTTTTACATTCTTCCTTAACGTCAGGGGCTGGAACGAGCAAACAATCCACCAGGTATTCCTGCTCTTCTTTATTTAACATAGCGCCACGCCGCTTAACCATCCGTTTTACGGTCGCGATCCAGCGTCGTTTTGATTTTTCACCCACCTGCCCACAAACACGATTCAGATAATGACACGTCTGACAACGATTCCGCAGTAACTCAGCACATCCAGTTGTGCCTTCAGCCTGAACTGTTGCCGAACCACTCAACCAAACCAAGACTCCTGCTACAATAAAAACCTTCACAAGCTCTTTTCACCTCTGCGCATACTAATGTTTCCATTTTAAAAACAGCATCGAACAGTTCTTCTAGAACAAGCTCCAGGAGAAACCAGATACTTTTGACATAACACTCTTATACCATAGAGAATGCCGAAAAGCACATTCCGGCATTCTCCTGGTTGTCAGAGATGCACGACTTCAACTAAGACTTTATAGTTCCTTCATTTCTGGTAAGCACTGAAGCAAGTTCTCTCTCTTTTTGCCAGTCAGGAAACAACGTCTCCCACAGGTCGCGCTCTTCCTTATGAGCTTTTCGTGACACACCAAAATTTGCCATTTCCCGCACTTCAGTCCGGCGAACACCCACCATTTGCTGGAGGAAAAATTGTGCCTCCAATGACTTTTGTTCTGATATCATTGTTTCTGGCTCTTCTGCTTCTCCCTGCAATGCAAGTTTAACTTCCTGCAGGGGACGGACTTCCCCATCTTCGGTAAGAAAAAACCCATTGGCGGCCACTTCTCCCATCAGAGTATTATCACGATCTCTTAATTGAAATGCTTTCTTGTCATGGGTCAGACAAATAGCACCAACCCCTGCCTGACTGAGACTGATCAGACTTTCTCCACCATTTTCCTCTGGAGCCCAGATCATCAATTTTTCAAAAACAGGGTCGTTTTCATCAATCCAGCCATTTCCATCGAGATCATGCATGGCCAGCTCCCCGAACCCATCCCCGGTTCCCGGGCCAAAGAGTTCACTTCCATCACTTATTTGTCCATCATTATTAAGATCAAGTGCCAGAAATCCACTGCCGGGTTTAAGTGAATAGGATTCATTGTTCTTTCCATCACAATTCAAATCAAACTGGAAACTACGGTTGACAAGACTTTCCAAATCGCAGTCAAAAGAAAACACCAGCGGATCCATCAAAACCGCTCCCGCTCCACGCCATGCAAAACTTTCGGTCACAAGGGATTCTCGTTCCATGGTAAGATCAAGGGAGAAGTTAATCTCCCTGCCATCCTCTAACTGGACGAACCCCGATGACTGAACAGACACCTTTTCGTAATGATAACTGGATTGAACAGACTGGAAAGTAAAATTTGTCTGTTGCCCTGGTGGGTTCAGAGGTTCCGACAAAAAAACTCCACCCCCATTTTCCAAGCCCTGAATCCTTCGTAATCGAACTCGTTGTCCAACCACTTCGGTCACCATCTGTTCCATGGCAGAGTCAACGGATGTCTCATATTGTTTTTCTTCGCAGGCGCCCTGCACCTGACTACTGGCATTACACTGCTGAGACTGTCGATTTTCCTCCGTTCGTTCCCGACGCCCCCCCATTACTCCTGGTAAATTTAGCTGAAATTCGGGTGTGCTGCCCCTTTTTTCTGCCTCCATTTTCGTAAATTTCCCTGTCACATCCTTGTGCTCTGCTGACGCGTCCATGCTGATCTGGGAAGTGTTGATTTTCATATCACTCCTCCTACGTCAAATACTATATTATGGCCGATGGCCATTTCCCCTTTTTCACCATCCGAAAAAGAGCTACATCTATTCATATCGACAGATTATGAAAATTGTTAATAGTGCTTCTACCCTTTCATCTTGACAATATATGGATTTCATTGTAACCATCTGGGTTTGCCTATTCTTTTAGATCATTTTCTGTGAAAAAAGAGTAACCGCATACGCTTTTTTTTAATTTCGAACAAATAATCCTGTTGGTTTTTTTCAAACAAACAGGTCTCTATTAACTCATCAGGAGTAATGCATGTGTCGTTTAGCCCTGAAAACCGCCAGTGAGGCCTTCTCCCCCTATGAAGTGCTTCAGGGGATGGAGGCTATGCAGGAAGGTTACGATGGCTCCGGTCTCGGACTTCTTCTGCGCGGTCTTAAATTCGAGGATTTTAAATATAACTCGAGATTCCCCATCCTCTCAGGTATTGCCCATACCGAAGAAGCTTGGCATCGCCTGAACAACTTTATGGAGAATCGCGGTTTTGAACTCAGGTACGACCATGAGTTTGAGACCAGGCCAGAGCTGATTGAAGCCAAGGATAGGTATCGTTATTTCATTCGTGCTTACAAAATGCCCGCATCTTTATCTGCCAAATCAAAAGACGAGATAGAAACCGAACTGATGCTCACCCGCCTGGCACTTCGTAAAAATGGCGAAGAGCATGGCAATGACCTGACTGTCTTTTCCTTCTGGCCCGATGTTGCTACCATCAAGGAAGTTGGCTGGCCTCTTGAAATTGGTGATGCCCTTAATTTATCCGATAACCGGATTCAATCCAGAGTATGTATGGCACAGGGTCGGCAAAACACCAACCACGGAATCAATCTCTACGCATGCCACCCCTTCTTTATTCAGGGAATTGCCTCCATGACCAACGGTGAGAACACCGCATTTGTTCCCATCCGTGACTGGCTGCTCGGCAAGCACTTCCCCGGATACACTGGATACCAGAGTGACTCGGAGACATTCACCCATATTCTCCACTACACCCTGAAGAAGCTTAAGCTTCCCCTTCAGGCATATAAGCATATCATTACTCCCCTTCGGGGCGAGGAACTCACCCAGCATCCGCAGGGAGAATTTCTTACCGGTCTGCGTGATTCTTGTCGCCGTCTAATTATTGACGGCCCCAACGCAGTTATTGCAACATTACCCGATGAAACCTGCATGCTGGTAATGGATCAAAAGAAATTACGTCCTGCAACTGTGGGCGGAAGACCAGGAGCATGGGCTATCGCATCTGAAATGTGCGGTGTGGATGCCCTTATTCCTGACCGTGATCCAAAACTCGATTTCCAGCCCATGCGCGAACACACAATTATTGTACCACCAGAACGAAAGGAACTGACAATATGGTCTCAGCACGATCCGTATCCATTGGGCCAGGCAGCTTAAGTTACACTGACCTGCCCTGGATTATCCAACACCGCGAAGATAGATGTACCCTCTGTGGTCACTGCACCGCAGTCTGCCCCAAAGAGGCCATTTACCTCGCCTATCGACGTCAGAGGATGCCAAAGCTTGACGTCCTCAAGAAGAAACGTGGCAACGAATACCGTACATTTGTAGGTATCCGTCAGAAAAAGAACATGGCCAATGCCTGTATCGGCTGTTCCATGTGCTCTATGGTCTGTCCGAACGAGGCGATTCAGCCCGTTCCCAATACCAATGAGAACCGAACACTCTTCTTTAATAATCAGAAGGGTGAGCCAGCAAAACGTGGCGGACGGCGAAATAAATCCGGCCCCACACTTCTTGACCGGATCATGTTTAACCGTATCTCCATGCTCACCGATCCGGCACTTGATGCTGGCCGTCATGAGTTCACGGTTACCACTACTCTTGGCCGTACTCTTGATCCGGAAGAATTTTTAAAACGCACCCAGAACGGTGGCTGGATTCCTCCAACACGGGAAATCTTCCCCTTTGTAATCGGCTCCATGTCCTTTGGTGCACTGTCGCCAAATATGTGGCTTGGATTACTCCAAGGTGTTGCCTACTGCAATGAAGTACTTGGTATTCCAGTTGTTATGTGTACCGGTGAAGGTGGCTGCCCACCATGGATTCTTAAAAGCCCTTACCTCAAGTACATTGTTCTGCAGATTGCGTCCGGTTATTTTGGATGGGATGAAATCATCCGCGCTATTCCTGATATGCAGTGTAATCCTGCAGCCATCGAAATTAAATATGGTCAGGGTGCAAAACCGGGTGATGGCGGACTGCTTATGTGGTTCAAAGTTTCCAAGTTGATTGCTCGTCTACGCGGTGTACCGGAAGGTGTTGATCTTCCGTCACCTCCCGTACATCAGACTCTCTATTCCATTGAGGAATCGGTGATGAAGATGATCCAGACTCTTTCCACTGCCTTTGGTCACGAGGTACCGATCTATCCCAAGATCTCCGCCTCGACCAGTGCCAAATCGGTGTTAAACAATCTGGTGCGTAATCCATATGCCGGTGGTCTGCTGATTGATGGTATCGATGGCGGGACAGGCGCTGCCTATAACGTATCCATGGATGCAACTGGACATCCCATTGCTTCCAATGTACGCGAATGCTATCTGGATCTGGTTGCCCAAGGGAAGCAGAATGAAATTCCAATTTTTGCAGCTGGCGGAATCGGCAAAAACGGTAACGTCACCCAGAATGGACTGGCACTTATCATGCTTGGTGCATCCGGCGTTCATATCGGAAAATATGTTATGCAGGCAGCTGCCGGTTGTCTTGGGAACGAGAAAAATCGCTGTAACGTCTGTAACGTTGGTATCTGTCCAAAAGGAATCACCAGCCAGAATCCAAAACTGTATCGCCGTCTTGATCCCGATGCAGTTGCCGAACGAGTGGGAGATGTCTTCCAGTCCATTCGTACAGAGATGAAAAAGATTATGGCACCACTTGGACGTTCGCAGTCCCTTCCGGTTGGCATGTCCGATGCACTCGGTATTGGTGACAAGGATGCTGCAGACAGATTGAATATTAAATATGTGTGTTAAAAAGACAGGTTAATAAGCTGTTCAGGCCGAAAGCTTACTGCTTTCAGCCCATCAACCTGTATTTTAAATAAGGAGTTTTCAGTGAGCGCAACTGTTGTAAAAGGCCTAGACGAAAATGGCCGTAGAATCAGTTCCATGGACTTTGAAACCATGGTTCAGGCAGCTGCCGAAACAAGCAGTTCCCTTCAGATTGAATCCATGGGGCAACATAACCTTGGTATCCGTCTGCAGCACGCAGATGGTCTGTCCATTGAAGTTTCAGGCCCAACCGGACAGCGTCTTGGCTGTATGGGATTGCCTGGCACCACCATCACCTGCAAAGGAGCCGCATCCGATGATGTTGGCTACCTGAACATCGGTGCAGAAATCACCGTACTTGGTGATGCAACGAACGGTGTCTGCAATGCCATGGCCAATGGAAAGGTCTACATCGGGGGTTCCATTGGTGCCCGTGGACTGACCATGACCAAATGGAATCCCGCTTACGACAAGCCCGAACTCTGGGTACTCGGATCAGCAGGTGATTCCTTTGCCGAATTTAACTGTGGTGGTGTTGCTGTCGTTTGTGGTGTTGACAGCAAAAACATGGACAATATTCTCGGCTACCGTCCCTGTGTTGGAATGGTTGGTGGAACCATATTTTTCCGTGGCAAAACAGACGACTCTTACTCAAGAAACAATTCACGCCTTGCTGTTCCAACCGATGAGCAGTGGCAGTGGCTTGTGGCAAACATGCCAAGCTTTCTTGACAGAATCGAACGCGATGACCTCAATGCTTCCCTTCTTGTTCGTGATGAGTGGCAAGTCTTGAATGCTGTTTCCCCTCAGGAACGAGCGCTTATGTTTTCGGGCCCCATGCCCATGGCTGAATTCCGCAACAAACACTGGAATCAGGCATTTGGCGGTGGCGATCCACTGCGTGATCTGGCACCCGGTCTTGACCGTAGCCTCATTGGAGCCGTGCCAACCGGAGATATGCGCCGTAAAAAGCCTTTCTGGGCCAACCGCGAATCCGCGGCACCTTGTACCTATTACTGCCCTGTCCATATCCCAACCGTTGATCGCTTGCGCCTAATTCGTGATGGCCAGATCGATGAAGCGTATGAAATGCTGCTAAAGTACACGCCACTGCCCGCCTCTGTCTGTGGTGCTGTCTGCCCGAATCTCTGTATGGAAAACTGCACTCGCCAGGGAGTTGATGATCCAATTGAAGTACAGGTTCTTGGACGTGCAGTAGGCACTGCAAGATCTCCCGAAGTGGCTCCGTCTCTTGGGAAAAAAGTAGCCATTATAGGCGGTGGGCCCGCCGGTATGAATGCTGCCTGGCAGCTGGCGCATGCTGGAGTTGAAGCTCATATCTTTGAAAAAGATGCATTTATCGGTGGAAAGCTTGCTCAGGTTATCCCATGGGAACGCCTCTCTCAGGCAATCTGGGATCAGGAAGTAAAGCGCTTTCAAGAAACACCCAATATCCAGACGAACCTTAATGTGGATATGAACAAGGAAACTTTTTCCCAACTGCAAAAGGATTACGACTATGTAATCGTTGCTGTAGGAACACATGAACCGCGTAAAATTCCTTTCCCCGGACATGAAGCTGTTATTCCTGCACTCGACTTTTTAAAGAAAGCAAAAAGTACAAGCCCCGATAAAGTTGGTAAAGAAGTTGTGATTATCGGTGCTGGTAATGTTGGATGTGATGTTGCATGCGAAGCCTATCGTTTAGGTGCCGAAAAGGTAATCCTTGTCGACATCCAGAAGCCCCTTGCATTCGGTAAGGAAAAAGAGGCTGCCCAAGCACTTGGCGCCGAATTCCGCTGGCCGGTAATGACCAAAGAGGTAACCGCCGAAGGTCTTGTCATGGACACGGGTGAAGTTATTCCTGCCCAAACTGTGATAATCTCCATTGGAGACGTTCCCAAACTGTCATTCCTTCCTGATTCCGTTGAGACAGTCACCGTAGGTGGGGCTGCCTGGATGAAAACCAATGCAGCACACGTGACTACCAACGATAAAGTTCTTGCCATCGGTGACGTTGAAAAACCTGGTCTTGCCACAAATGCACTTGGTGCCGGTAAGACTGCTGCAGAATTTATTGTCTCTCAGTTTAAAGGTGAAGAGTGGAAACCATTCACCAAAGAGCTTATCACCCAACAGGCACTCACCATCACTCATTATACCCCGGATCTTGAGCACGAACACTCCCAGGAAAACTCAGCTGATCGTTGTCTCTCCTGCGCTTCATGTCGTGATTGCCATCTGTGTGAGACCATCTGTCCAGAAGGTGCCATTACGCGCCGTGAGCTTGAATACTCACACATAAATGGCTATGAGTCTGGTCTTGGTGCCTCCTATGAATACGTGTCCGACGATAAGAAATGTATAGCCTGTGGCTTTTGCGCTGACACTTGTCCCTGTGGTATATGGACTTTAAAACCTTTCTAACCTAATAATTGAACCACAGAAAACAACTCACATAATCCCTGCAGGCTACAGTCTGCAGGGATTTTTTGTTTCTTGACTTTCCCCCCTCTTTTTGAAAGACTTTCAGGTAAGCAGTTGCTCTTTGCTCCACTCACGCCACTCTTTCAATCATGCTCAGGAGGTCACCACATGAAACAACGTTTTTCGACTGTAGCCATAATCCTTCTTTTTCTGTTTTCTATTTCTGCACATGCTAGTGATTCAATTAAAATTGGAATTCTTGCTAAAAATGGACCGGCAAAAGCTTTGAAAAAATGGACAGCAACCGGAGAATACCTCTCTGCAAAACTTGGGAGAACAGTGATAATCGTCCCTCTTGACTTTGATAAGGTAAACCCAGCTATTGAAGCAAACGAAGTTGATTTTTTCCTTGTCAACTCGTCCATGTTTGTGACAGCGAAAGTAAAATTCGGTGCATCTGCTATTGCCACAATGATTAACTCCCGTCAGGGGGAGGCTCTTAAATCATTTGGTGGTGTTATTATCACAACTGCATACAATGACAGCATCAATTCACTTGCTGATTTGAAAGGAAAAACCTTTATAGCTGTGAAGAAATCATCTTTTGGCGGCTGGCAAATGGCTTATAAAACCATCAAAGATTCTGGAATGGCCCCCTATACCGACTTCACCAAGATGGACTTTGCCGGAAAGCATGACAACGTTGTTTATGCCATTCAGAATGAACAGGCTGAGGCAGGGACAGTACGTACCGACACCCTGGAACGCATGGCTGCATCGGGAGCAATTGCCATTGAAGATTTTAAGATTATAAACAAACAGATTTCAAACTTTCCATTTGTCCACTCGACCACCCTCTATCCTGAATGGCCTCTTGCCAAAACAGCCGCGACATCCGAGGCACTGGCTCAGGACGTTGTAGCAGCTTTAAAGCTGGTACAAAAAGATGATTCGGCTGCGAGCAAAGCAAAGATTATTGGCTGGACGGATCCTCTTGATTACGGCCCGGTGGATGACTTGCAGAAAGCTCTTGGCGTGGGAGCGTATAAATAAACTTTTTTCTGCCAGACAGACAGCATATTTTGTCTGTCTAGCTACCCCTTTGACTGTAAAAAGCGAATAAGTGACTGCTCAAGTGTTGACTGTGCAGTCAACAGTTCTCCTGTTTTTTTCTCCAAATTCTTCAGCTGCTCCTCATCCGACTCTTTTTGGATACGATGACAGAGATAATTCAGACAAAATATTGGTTTAAAGAGTAAAATACATCCTCTTTGGCCAAGAAAGCAGCACTCCACCCCATTATCACAGACTCGCCTCACCTCTATCCCGGCAAGAATATTCATAAGCAGGAGCAAAGCGTCTGTATTCTCATTTCCCATATACGCACTGCAGCAACCGCCCCCGGGTATTTCAGCACAACGGGTACACGTTTTCCCCATATCCATGACTGCCATATGATTATCCAGTGACAGCACCAACTCTCCAATGGTTTTTAGCTGACGGCTGATATCTACCTGGGCAATCAACTGATCACCATAGCTATAGGCTAATTCTTCAGCCTTTTTCAGCTTTGCTGAGCCATCTCCACAGTAACAACTGCTTATAATTGTCTGATACTTCATCGTTTTTATTGAGCCTTTGTTTGCTTCATAAAATCTCGCCAGATGGGGGCTGCAACCACACCACCGCTCTTTCCCTTCCCCATACTGCGATTATCATCATACCCAAGCCAGACACCGCCAAGTCTCTTTCCAAAAAACCCGACAAACCAGGCATCTCTGTTCTCATTGGTGGTTCCGGTCTTCCCACCGGAAACTTTTCCCAGCCCTGCAGCTCTTTTTCCTGTTCCGCGCCGAACCACCTCGGTCAACAAGCCGTTAATATCACGAGCAACAGTTGATTTCAGTACTTTTTTTCCAATGGGAGTTGCCCGAAAGATTTTCTCCCCCTTACTGGAATCTATTGCGCTGATGAGTGTGGGTGAGAAGTATTTCCCCTGGCAGACAAAGGGTGAATAAGCAGCAGTAATTTCAAGTAAAGAAACCCCGGTAGCACCGAGTGCGAGAGAAAGGTCAGAGGTAACTGGCGGGCTGATACCAAATGCTTCCACAAGTTTTTGAACCCTTTTAATACCAATCTGCTGCAACAACTTGATGGCAATAATATTTCGTGACTTTACCAGGGCCTCCCGCAGTGAAGTCTTGCCATAATGTTTTCCAGAAAAATTCCTTGGTTTCCACTCTTTACCATCGTGGCCACGAACAGAAAATGGAGCATCGTTTAGAGTGGAATCAGGGGTATATCCTTTTTCAAATGCAGCAGCATAAAGAAGTGGTTTAATAAGAGACCCAGCTGAACGTCTCGCCTGGGTGGCGCGATCAAAGGCACTTTTATTAAAATCACGTCCGCCAATAAGTGCCCTGACCCGCCCGTTACAAGCATCAAGTGAGACAATTGCCCCCTGAACGTTCTGATTTTTCCCAAAGGATTTGCGTAATCCTCTTTTCAGTACCGCTGCCGCCGCCACTTGCTGCCTCGAATCCATGGTGGTTGTAATCTTCACCCCTGCACGATTAAGTGACTGGCCTATAATCTTTTCCGCCTGTTTTCGTACCAGTTGGACAAAGTAACCATTCACCATTTTTTTCCGAGCAGATTTAGTACTAAGTTTGACAGGATGGGAATAGGCAACACGAGCCACTGACTCTGTAACATAGCTGTCGGCTGCCATTCGATTCAAAACATAACGCTGTCTGTTCAACGCTGCATTCATGTTCCGATAGGGGGAATACCTACTTGGGGCCTGCGGCAAACCAGCCAGAATCGCTGCCTCTCCAAGACTCAAATCCTTCGCCCGCTTACCAAAATAAACCTGTGAAGCAGCCTCAACACCGTAGGCCCCACTACCAAGGTATATCTGGTTCAGATAGATATAGAGGATTTCATCTTTCGTAAGAAGAGTATCGATGCGCCAGGCTAGAATTGCCTCTTTGAACTTTCGCAGATAGGTTTTTTCAGGAGTCAGTAAAAGCGAACGTGCCACCTGTTGCGTAATAGTAGAACCACCCTGTCCCCGGCGTCCGCTTCTCACATTATTAATAAGAGCACGAAAAACTGACCAGAAATCAAGTCCAGGATGTTCATAGAAACGACCATCTTCAGCGGCAACAAATGCCTGTGGAAGAAATCCTGGCATCTGCGACAGAGAAACAACAGTACGATTTTCTGTATATATTCGCTGAATCACATTGCCATGACGGTCGAGAATTTCAGAGGCCTGAGAGGGATGGTATTCGGCAATACTCCTAATATCAGGGACCTTAAGCAGGGCCAGAACCAGAAGAAGACTGCCAAGAAAGAGGGTTAAACTGAGGCATATCCCAAAAAGAAAACCAATAATATGCCTTTCATTATACGGCTTCTTATAAACTCTTTTCGGCTTTGCAGCAGGTTTCGCAACAGGTTTCGTAGCAGATTTCTTTTTGGATGGTGGCACGATATCAAAAGCCAGAAGTCAGAGGAGAAAGCGGGAAAAACAGAGTGATTACAATTCCATTTATAATAGTTTAGTGAATATTAGACAATAAACGTTTCCCCGTGCCTCGGCAATAAATGAGCGGGCTATCCCATAATAGCTATCTCTCTATGGGGTAGTCCTCTCATTTATTGCCGAGGCGCTGGGGAGCGTTTATCAACCAAACACACCTTTTAGGAAGAAGAAAAACACCATCGCCATAATCGCCCCGGCGGGAAGAGTCACAATCCAAGAAATTATAATATTTAAAATGACCCGTAGATCAAGTGCACCAATTCCACGAGCCAGACCAACCCCAAGGACCGAACCAACAAGAATATGGGTGGTCGATACCGGCAACCCGGTACGAGAGGCAAGAACAACGGTACTAGCTGCGGCAAGCTCCGCACAAAAGCCACGTGAGGGGGTGAGCTCCGTGATTTTAGTACCCACCGTTAGCATCACCTTATAGCCAAGAGTTACCAGGCCCACAACGATACCTGTTCCACCAACAAACAGTATCCAGATCGGCATATCAGAGGACTGCATAACTTCTCCGCCCGAGGTAACAATGCTGATAACAGCAGCCAATGGCCCAATACCATTTGCAACATCATTGGAACCGTGGGCAAATGCCATGGAACAGGCAGTAAAAAGCATCATGGGAGTAAAGACCTTTTCCACACTCGCAAAATGAAAATCCCTGTCCGCTTCCGGGTCTTCCTTTACATTTCGAATAAAGTACCAGCCAATAGCCGCTGTGAACAGACCGATACAAATTGCCAGCCCAAAACTCTGTGGCCCGGTAAGATCGATATGGAGATGTTTCAATCCCTTAAACAGGGTCACCAGAGATATTACAAAACCGACAAGAAAGATATAAACCGGCGCATATTTTTTTGCATTTTTTAACGGATTTTCAGTATTAAAAATCAATTTCCTGGTCGACATCACCAGCAGGAATGCTATGGTGCCACCAATGACTGGGGAGATCACCCAACTCGCCACAATCTTGCCAACTTTTCCCCAGTTTACAGCATCTGGCCCAATACCGACAACGGCAAAACCGATCAAAGCCCCGACAATAGAGTGGGTCGTAGAAACAGGCCATCCCTTGCTTGATGCAATCATCAACCAGACGGCTGCAGCGAGCAATGCTGCAAGCATTCCATAGACCAAAATTTCCGGTGTCGCAATAATATTTGTTGGATCTATAATTCCCTTGCGAATTGTTTTTGTCACATTCCCGCCGGCAATCACAGCGCCTGCAAATTCAAAAACGATGGCTATCCCGATGGCCTGCTTTACTGTGACCGCACCAGCTCCCACGGAGGTTCCCATGGCATTTGCCAGGTCATTTGCTCCAATGCCCCAAGTCATATAGAGCCCAAAGATCACAGCAAGTGCGATCAGAATCGTTCCATACGCAGCAATAACTTCCATTTTTTTTCCCTTAATATAAAAAGTTAGCAACTGATAATAGGTTGATTTCCCCTGAAATCCCTCTATTTAGACAAAAATAACAACAGACGATCTGCCATGTTTTCAGCATGATCTGAAATGTTTCCAACTTCTTCAATGATCCGATACCAGAACATAACGGATACAGGATCCAACTCCTTTTCAATGCTGAAAAGGGTTCTGTTTAACTTTTTCAAAATATTATCAATATTGTGCTCGGATTTTCGGACCCCTTCTATCATGCTGGTCACTTTATCATGTTCCCGGCCGCTAAACCCCACATGCACCAATTCATCAAGCTCTTCGATCATGTTTTTGGCCAGAGTGGCATTTTCCATTGTTCCTTCGAGTAACTCATCGAGTCTGTTTTTAATAGCATCTGGGACCGTCATATCCCGATTTGTTAGAATCTGGCTGATTTTTTCAACACCGTCTGCAATTGAATCCTGTTCATGAATCAGACTAAGAAGGTCTTTTCTATCAACGGGAAGCAATAGTGTTTTGGGCATACTGCGACGATAGGTGGATTTAATCCCGTCCGCTTCGGTTTCAAGCTTTCCAATCTGCCTGGCAACTTCACTCACTGCGGCTTGATCTTTTTTATAGAGTGCATCAAACAGAGACGGAAGCAGCATAACGCATGAAAACACTGTCCGCATATGTTCCTGAATCGGCTTAAATGGTGATTTACGGAGTAACCCCGCTAGGGGGTTGGTTGACATCGCTACCATGATTTTCTTCTCCTGCTCACGTGAGCTGGTAAGGGGATATAAATATTCAGCGTACCTACTTCATTTCATTAATTATTTTTGTGAGAGGCTCCACTGGATAACTCAAAGGAATCATCTTTTTCTGTATCTGTAAAAACAGAGCCGGCCCCTCTTCACGGCCACTATATATAATATGATGGCCCTTAATATTACCAGCATTTTTCCAAAAACTGTTAAATGGGTCGAGTGGTGTATGCCCAACTACAAAAGGTGTTCGCTTGGGAAGATCGAGGCTACTGCGGAACTGTTTTACATCCCTTTTTTCGTACCCTGCTAAATAGTGGGATCGTTTAAGTCTGTTTGTTAAAATTTCATGGAAAATTTGCGGATGTTCTCTTAAATTAATCAGTATTTTTCGGGTAATTTTCTTTCTTGGGGGAGCTGCATGACAGGCAATACAAGAGTTCGTCTTCAAAACCACCGGAAGCAAATCATAAAACCTCTGCATCTCCACAACATACTCTTCCCCACGCAATTCCAATAAGCGTTTTCGCATCAAAACCCCCTGCAAAATACCAGTTTTACTGATAGAGCGATGAAAACTATCGTGATTCCCGAGAAGATAAAAGAAATTATCAGGGAAGTGACACTTCATTTTAAAAATCAGATCCATCATTAGGATGGAACTATCCATATCTTCCATCTCTTTAGAAATCTCTGAATGAACAGCGTCTCCAAGTATAATAAGTGAAGCACGATTGGAAGTCAAATGGGCCAGAAGACAGTTTTCATTCAAAATCTTCAGAAAGTTATCCACCTGAGCATGCAGATCACCAACAATTACAAGCCGTGTTTGATCTGGCAATTCCAGCAATGCCCCGGGGGTTCCGGAACTCGTTTTTTCCCGAAACACTTCCTCTGAGAGGATTTCATTAACCTCCCTGATGCTTTTCAGCGCCTCGGAAGGAGACTCCATAATAATAGAATCACCATAAATCTCACGAATACCAAGAATTGCATTATAGCGATTCGTCCCAATTCGCTCCCGAATATCCTGATTACCACTGCGAACAACCTGCACCGGCGTACAGCCATCAAACAGACTAATCTTGAGATCGCCACGGATATTTGTAACCGTTAAATGCCTCTTTGAGACACTGTGCGGGAAATGAAATATTTCATCATACTGGTGATTTTCCCGGCCAATAAGTACCCGTTCACCGATTTTAATTCTTGCAAAGCCGTTAATAGTATCAGCGGTACATGCCTTAGTCGGGGAGATCAGCCAATTTTTCTGAAGATTTTTCTTTTTCCCCCCTATGGGGATTTCGGGATGGAAAACAAGTTTTTGCTCTCCAATGATCATTTCAAAGGTTTTGCCATCGTGCGGAATACGACAATCTTTTTCAAGAACCTGTAACTGATCAGTCACAGTAAACCACTCAATGGTGTCCTTTCTTAAAATAAGCGCTTTCCACCCTGAAAATGTCTTAAGGTCTCGCCGGTTTTCAGACTCTCCTCTGGCCCATCTCGGAACATTGACATCGTCCTTCCCTGCTATTCGCATGGGAGGCTTGCTCAATCCGCCCCGGACATACACCTGCATCTGTGCTTTATGCATATAAAGTGCAACTTCACGGTAGATATCAAGCTGGCGAACTACCATTTCAAAAGTGAGATTCTTATCCACCGGAAAATATCCTTCCTTATGTCGAGCCATACGTCGCCTGAAAATTGTTTCAGGATCGGGAAGTAAAAATTCAAAGATATAACGGGTGCGCCAGTCTGTTTGAAAAAAATAGTTCTTTGAAGGCGGGATCTTAATCCTTTCCAGCTCGAGAAACAGCGGCTCCTCAGCGTCCAACCACTCCTTATCAAAAACAGTCAGAGCCTCGGAAAAGCCTTTAAAAGGAAAACCAAGATGCACCTCCCGTGGACGGTAGGTAAGAGTCTGATCCTTCCACCATCCCTTACGGGTTAAATCCACATAGCCTTCATTGGGCCAGCCATGAACATGGTTGATATAGTAGGTTTTCCCAGCACCCGGAGGCCCGGTCACCACAAGCTGCACGAAATGAAGACGAACCGGAAGCTGCACTCCGCGAATATCCTGGAGATGCTCGATAGGAACCAGATTTTTTTTCAGAGGATCAAGCATGAGTTTCAAAAAAGCTAAGGGAAACGTAAAAAAACTGTTATATTACATTTTCAGTTACAAAAATCTAAAACAGAACGTATTGATACAGAGTACCATGAAGCTTTCACCCGGGTAAACCGGATTCTATAAATACGCACTTAATTCTTATCAAATGTCAAAAATCCGTGTCCTTCCCGAACAACTTGCCAACCGTATTGCCGCAGGCGAGGTGGTGGAACGCCCAGCATCTGTTGTTAAAGAGCTAATAGAAAACAGTCTGGATGCCGGCGCCACCCGAATCGAAATAGAAATTGAGGGCGGCGGTACGCGACTTATCCGGATCATTGACAATGGAGAAGGGATGGACGAGGACGATGTCCTCCTCTGCCTTGAACGACACGGTACTTCCAAAATTGTCCACGATGAAGACCTTGAGGCGATCAGTTCGCTCGGGTTTCGCGGAGAAGCCCTCCCCTCCATCTCATCGGTTTCACGAATGAGTATCACTTCAAGGCGGCAGGGTACTGACTTTGGCACAACGGCCATCTTAAACTATGGGAAACTCTACAAAATCCATGAAACTGGGTGCACACAGGGCACGATCATGGAAATTCAAAATCTCTTCGGGAATACCCCGGCGCGCAGAAAGTTTCTTCGTACCAGACGAACGGAACTCGGACATATCGATGAGGTTGTAAAAAACTATGCCCTTGCTGCTCCCGACGTTGCTTTTATCCTCCGTATTGATGGTCGTCAGACACTGCACATGGATCTGAACCAGGATCTTCCCCGGCGTCTTTCCACTATTTTGCATTACAATGGTTCTTTTCTTGAAATAGATCATTCTGAACCTGAAGGTTCTCTGCCGCGCCTTACAGGATTCCTGGTGCCACCGGACCAGCCGATACAGGGATCGGCTCGTATCAAAATACTGGTCAATGGCAGGTCGGTAAAGGACAGAATGTTAACCCATGGCGTTGCTGAAGGCTTACGCGGATTTCTTATGAAAGGGCGTAATCCCGCAGGTTTTCTTCACCTCCATCTTGACCCAGCAGAGGTTGACGTGAATGTTCACCCCACAAAACAGGAGGTCCGTTTCAGGCGCAGTCGTGATATTCATCAGCTTATGGTGCAGGCAATTCAACAAGGGATAGAGGGATATCAGCAAACAATCAAACGCTCTTTTTTTACCCCCCGGATTCCGGAAACTCCACCTCCTGAATCAACGGCTCAGCCCAAAGCATATCTTGCAGCCTCAACGGCTCCCCAACAGACAAGTATTCAGACAGAAGATCGAATACAAACACCCGCCACTCCCCAAATACCTGTTGCGACAATAAGCACGGCAGAACCCGTTGACAAACCGCAGCAAAGAAAAGAGAAGCAGTCACCAGCGCTACAAACTCCGGAAGCGGCCATGCCAGGACTTCATCGGCAGACCTCCCTGGAACATGGGCTGAAAATCATTGGTCAGTTTGATAATCTTTATATTTTCTGCCAGTCCAGCGATGGCCTGGTGGTCATTGATCAGCACGCAGCCCATGAACGATTGCTCTTTGAAAAACTCAAGAAACAGTTTCTTGGGGGAAACATTACCCGACAAACCCTACTCTTTCCAGAAACCGTTGAGCTTTCCGTAACCGATAGTGCAAAAGTTGAACTCTATGATAAAGAGATCGACAAAATGGGATTTTCGATTCGGGAATTCGGCGGGAATTCCTACGTTATCTCGGCAGTCCCTGCGTTGGGAAGCCAGTTTGCACCCGCCGAACTCTTGCTCGATATCCTGGAACAATTCGGAAGCTCTTCAGGCCAGCAGCGGAAGGGATCACTCCTTGAAGATATCCTCGCCTCCATGGCCTGTAAGGCTGCAGTGAAAGCAGGGGACTCCTTAGAAAACAGAGAAATCGAGGCACTACTGAGCAACATGGCAAAGGCCGACCTTTTCTCCCACTGCCCTCACGGCAGACCGGTACTGAAACAGTTTACAGCAACGGAAATCAAAAAATGGTTTCATCGTTCCTGATGCGACGGCCACAAGTAAAATGGACATGTCTTTTCCTTGGCCTCCTGATTTTTTACGGAGGATGTTCCAAGCAGCCCGTCAGTCGTATGATGAAAACTACAGCATACTGTGGCTGTTCCAGATGTTGTTCCTGGGAACGCGGTTCCTGGTCACACCTCAAACTGGATTTCTGGAATCGTTATGTCAGCGCCGGAAAAGGTGCAGGCAGAGACTATACCGGCCAGACGGCAAACGGTTCATATCCTGAAGAACCAGAAGAAGGTTTTTTTTCCGTTGATACGGTGCAAAGACCATGGATGATACCAACCCGGCTGATCCTCTTTCCCTGGTATTTTCTGCCGGAAGATGGCACCATTGCCGCCGACACCAAATACTATCCCTTTGGAACCAGAATGTATATTCCAGGCTGGGGCTGGGGAGTAGTAGAAGATCGAGGAGGAGCCATCAAAGGAGCCGACAGAATTGATCTCTACTTTGACTCTCACTCCGATGCACTGCAATGGGGCAGACGAAAATTGCATGTAACAATTCAAAAACCATAACTCTTACAACAAAAGCTAAACAAAAAAATGACAACACCACATATAAAAATTATTGGAGGCGGACTTGCAGGCTGTGAGGCCGCATGGCAGGCTGCGCAACTTGGAATCAAAGTAGAGCTTTACGAAATGAAACCACAAAAGTTCAGCCCTGCAC
>CAZDJE010000018.1:0-47635 GCA_964505715.1 uncultured Desulfocapsa sp.
CTCAGCGACCGCGCCAAACTACTCAAACATGAACTTGCTGTCAATGCTTTTCGTTGACCTTTCTTTGTTTAAATAAGGTGCCGCACACAGGACACTGTTTTGGTGTTCATTTTGAATGTGATTAAAGCGAAGAATATGTACCTAAACCATAAAATGACTGGGAAGTGTTAAATACATACCTTATGTATATAGCCTCTTTTTAAATCTGATCAGCCGATCTAGGTGCATCATTTGTATATTTATATGAGAAATATTCAGTAAAGGATGAGCTGATGGCAGAATTATTACAGTAGACCATGGGAATGGTACCTCAATGATAGGTAGAATCAATTGAATTTTGAGTAGCTAATAAAGGATTTAATCCTCATATTGATTTAAAACGTGGATCATCTAATCATAGTTGGCATCAGGGGCCTTCTTGTATGGCCTATGGCACGGTTAAAAATCGATGGGGCCATCTGTTTTTCTTTGAGCACGAATGTTACCTGCATGCCATTGTCCCTAGAATATAATGGGGTTATGGGTCTGTTCGCTTACTGTCGGTGCCATGTAGTGGTGTGGTATCTGGTTTACCTTGTTAACTGAAGCCCTGTTAATCCAACTCTGCGAATCTATTGCAGTGCTCAACCGCAGCCGGTAAACCGAAGTGGCCGACTATTTGACCTGGAGAATAGTACGTCTATACGGATAGTAGACCTAAATCTGTTGAAGGTTTACTTAAGGTAGACACCAATGGAATGGACAAACCATCGATTGCCAAAGGACAAGATTACATTACCCGTATTTGATCTGCTAGACCAAATAACCATATCTATACGTGACGCTAGGCAAAATAGGACTGGTTTTGGTTTTGTGGAATACGTAGAAGACAGAAATCGCGATCGTGAACACATATCCAAGATCTGTTTTGATATGTTACCCGCCTTTAATATAGTAGTCGATGAATAGTTACCAAAGGCAAAGATCATTTTATAATCTTCCAAGTAACAAATATTAAGCAACACATGGAACAAGTTGAAATCCCAGGAAGTTAGCCTGCTTTTTCAAGTTTCGTTCCAAGCGCTGTTTATGAAGAATTTCTTGATCGGCAAAAACGGTTTCATCATATGTTTTGCCGGTTTGTATTAAATGAAAAATTATTCGTGCAAGTTTATGAGCCGTTGCTGTAATTGCTTTTGGGGTTCCATGCCTGGCCCTAATACGTCTATAGTAATAGCCCAGATAAGATTGGCTCCTCCAGAGGGCATGTGCAGAGAGCCTGAAAGCTTGAGCTGCTCGATTTGACCCTGGTCTTGTTTTAGATGCCAGTATCCGTCTTCCGCTGATTTTGTTGTTTGGGCAAAGCCCCAGCCAGGAGCAAAAATGGTTAACAGTTGGAAATTTCGAAAGATTCGGTCCTATTTCTACGAAGATGGTTTGGGCTGTTAATACACTAACCCCATCAACTTGTGTAAGGTCTGTGCCAAAGATCCTATACAAATGAGAGTGCAAGTTAAAATCAGGTTCATTGCCCTTTGGTTTTGATTTTTTAATGCGTGGTAATGGAGGAGGATTCTTCTCAGGATCTATGCGGGATTCAAAGTCGATAAGGTAGCTTTCGATCTCTTTATCACATGCACCGATGATTTGCCGGTAATGTCGGTATGACTGCAGAGCCTGCTTCAAAGTGAAGAGATGTTCAGGGAGATAATTACCCTCCAAAGATTTCTCAATAACACTAACAGATGCTTTGATTCTCCCATGTTTTAAAGTGGCAAGTTTCTTTGGGGGATGCTCTCCTGCCAGAATGGCATCAACAATTGCCAGCCCAGTCAATCCGGTAATGTCGCTAATGACATTATGGATTTGCAAATTCATTTGAGTAAGGGCCTTGTGGATATGCTGAATATGGGTTGAGGAAATTTTCACCATGCTGTCACGATGTCGTAATAATGCTCGTATGGCGCAAACATCTTTTGCAGGACGGTACGAACCTTGGAGCAGACCGACGGAGTGGAGGTATTGTAGCCACTGGCAATCCTGCACATCGGTCTTACGGCCAGGGACGTTTTTAACATGGCGAGCATTAACGAGGAGCACCTCAAAACCATATATCTCAAGAATTTGAAAGATGGGAATCCAGTAAACACCTGTCGATTCCATGGCGACAGACTTGATTCGCATGACTGAAGCCATCTGGCTGTCTCATGGAGGTCTTGAGTGAACGTACCGAAACAACGGATTGTTTCCGAAGCACGATGGTCATCAGGGATAGCAACATAAATTTCAGTTGTTCCAATATCTATCCCTGCTGCGTCTAGTTGAATTTGGTGTAACACTTTGACAGATTTCCCTTTTTTACGTTGCCGCTTCTTCATCATTTACACCTCCAAAACAGTGGTGATGGCCGAACCGTGTACACGAGAGTATTCTTCCAAACGGGATAGCCGTTAACGAAGCGGCTTCACCAATAATTTGAACACGGGGTTCGGAGCCACACTGATTAACGGGTTATCCAAAATTAGTAGACGACACCAATGAAATTCCGGCTTACTTCCATCACCTTTATAGATAATTATACTTCAGGTGGTCATGTACGTACGTTACTTTTAAAAATTGACCCGGTGGCGCGCCCGGGTGGGACGCTGATTACCCCCAACGAACAGAGCCGCTAAGAGAATGAAACGTTACTAGGAAGGTGTGCTACGTTGGCAAAGGAGTAAAATTAAAATTGGAAGACTTAAAAGGGCTGAGTTCTATATTGCAGGTCGCAAAGGATAAGTGCGAGGCTATAAGAGGAAACACTTGCTTATTTGTTGAAAGGAAATTGGATAGTTTACGATAACTGAATTTGCTTTACGCACTTGAATTTCAAAAGAGCATAAAAAAAGCGTTATAAGAGAATATCCTTATAACGCTTTTGAAAGGGGCGGGTAGATATGTCTGAATTAAATCTTCTGTCTGTAAATCCTGATGAAGTCCTTAGTCAGTGATGGATGATCTGACAATACCTCAGATGCTTCTGCTGATAGAGAATCATTTAAAAACTCACCTACCTCTGCATAGGTCATTTCTTTTTCGACGGATTTTTGAACAAGCGTGATAAATTTATTCTTGTCTGCTTTCTTGGTGAAATAGGAGAGGATACGATGTTCAGACTTGTCCTCTTCAGTTGCCCCTCTGTTTTGAGAGGCTGATGCGGAAACACTATTAAGGTTTTCTATGGCACTGTTCATACTGGCCAGTTCCTCCTTGATCGCTCCAATAGATTTATCTATGGTCTGCTGTGCCTCATTATTGGTACTCTCTTCTGTTTCAAGCGAGGAGAGAGTCGTCTCGAGTAAAGCGAGCTTATCAGCAAGAGGCTTTATAGAGCCTTGCATCGCAGTTATATCACTACCAAGCTTTTTAGTGGCTTCGTCAATAGAATCAGCAGTTGCTTTTCCTTGAAGAGCCTCCTCGATACTTTTTGACTTCTCATTAAGAACGGTAAGATCATCGGCAGAGGCGAGGGCAGACGCAGACACTTTACCAAGTATCTGTTCAATTGAAGAAACGCTGCTCTGTATGGATGTGAGTTGACTATCGAGTCTTTTTTGATTGTCCCTAAGAGGACTGAGGTCTTCATCGTTGAGTGGAACTAGAGGAGTAGTTTTTCTGGTTACGCATTTATGACCACAGGAGGTACAGAGGCCATGAGAAAGGTCAGAAATTTTTCCTTTAAATTCTCCATAGGTATTTTTACAGGTATCCTGGTCATACATGTAAAGAATCCCAAAGTAGATTCCAAACATTAAAGCGACACTTATTGCAACGGAGATTATAAGACCAAATAAAAAGAGAATCCCAGAGAAAATAGAAGCGATAGTACCGGTTACACCACCGGAGTCACCAAAAGCAAAAGAATAGATAAAGAACACACAGAGTATCAGGATAACACCTGACTTAATAAGGGATGATCGTAGTTCTTGGTTTTTCATGAAAAATTCCTCCTAAAAGTTCTAGAGATGAAAAAAAAATGGATGTCAGCTTCAGATACTCTAATGCCGTTTGCAATAGTGGCAATGAAATCTGAAGCGAGTTTTAATAAATGCGAAAATGAATCACTATCAATATAGACTAATAAAAAAATGTAATTTAATCAAAAAATTATACACCATTTCCTGAAAACCGATAATTAAAAAGAGAGCATTGAAGAAAAAACATTATTGCTTATTAACAGCATGCAATAAAAAAAGCCCTGTGAGAAAGTCACAGAGCTCTTTTTAAACCATTTCTAAAAGGTCAGGTTTTTACATGATTGTTTGCACAACCGTTGTGGCGTAGTCAACAAAGCGTTGAGGAATAACACCCATGATAACAATGACTGCAAGCAAAAAAACAGATGTTGCATTGGTCAGCATTGTAGGCGTCACTATAGCACGCTCTTCAGGGTCAGTTGTGTAGGCCACGCGGATTACAGAGAGATAGTAATAGATCGCAATGGCGGTATTAATTGCTGCCAGAATAACAATGAGCAGATAGCCTTCTTTTAACGCACCTGCAAGTAACATAAACTTGCCCATAAATCCAACAAAAGGTGGAATCCCGGCAAGAGCAAACAAACCAACAGCCAGGGTGAAAGCCATAATTGGTGAACGCTTATGAAGCCCGGCAAGATCTTCAATCATAACATTTTCGCCATTTCTTGAGACGGTGCATATAACAAGAAAGCAGGCAAGGTTCATAAGTACATAACCAATGATATAATACATGGCATTGGCATAGCCGGTGATCTGAAAGGTTAATATTCCAAGAAGAACAAAACCAGCATGTGCAATACCTGAAAATCCAAGCATACGTTTCACATCTTTCTGCACAAGGGCTGAAAGATTGCCATAGAACATGGAGGCAACGGCACAAACCATGAGAATATTTAGGATCACCTGACCTTCTCCACTTATAAGACTGACAAGGCGAATAAGCATGGCAACTGCGGCAAGTTTTGGCACAGATGCAATAAAGGCGGTGGTTTCATTTGATGCTCCTTCATACACGTCTGGTACCCAGAAGTGGAAGGGGAAGATGGCCAGTTTATAAAAGAAACCGGCAAGAACCATCATCATAGCAATAACGGCGGCGGGATTGTCCCACATAGTGGAAAGCTTAGGGATAACAACTGAGAGTTCAGTGGAACCGGTGAGGCCATACATATAACTCATACCAAAGAGCATAAAGCCTGTGGCAGTTACACCAAACAAGAGATATTTAATACCAGCTTCCATTTGGAATCTGTATTTTCCTTCATCATCACGCATGGGAACCATGATGTATACGGCGAAAGAAGAGAGCTCAAGAGAAACAAATATGGCAAGAAGTTCTACACTTGAGACAAGCATCATAAGACCAAGAGCACTCATAAACATAAAGAGGTAATACTCAGGATGTACCTTAACGGGGATCCCTTTCAGCTTATTACCGAAGAGGAGAACCAGTAACATGGCACCTGCTATCAAAGTCTTAAAAACCTGTGAAAACAGATCAACCTGATAAGCGTTGAAAAAGAGTTTTCCAGTTTGACAATAACTGAGAAGAGTGGCGCCGAAAATAGCGGCTCCGAGTCCAATGGCGATATTTCTTGTAGTATCGCCATTGGCTTTGCCAAGGCTGACTATAAAGATGATAAGGCCTGCACCCAACAGTGTTAACTCAGGGAGAAATTGCATTTTTATACCTTTTGCGAAACGTTAATAAAGAACGCTGTTACTGTATAAGGAAATCTGTTACCACAGCTACCTGGCTATGAAAGCCATGGTAGTTGCTCAGTAGATTCTCAACACTTACATGAATAAGATCAATAAATGGCTGTGCACCAAGACCAATCCAAAAAACAAAGAAGAGGAAAGGCGCAAGAGTTACGATCTCGCGAATATTCAGATCAGAAATCCATGATTGATCAGGATTGTCTGTTCCACCCCAGACGATCTTTTGCAGCATACGAAGCATATAAGCAGCAGCGAGAACGGCACCTGGAATAGCAGCCATCGCCAGCCAGATTGAATGCTCAAAAGTACCAGCTAGGATCAGGAATTCTCCGACAAAACTGTTCGTCCCAGGGAATCCGAACGATGATAAAGAGAAGAATGTGAGAAATGTAACATAAATTGGCATATGTTTACCCACACCCGTTGCATCGCGAAGCTCACGTGAGTGAGTGCGCTCGTAGATCATACCGATACAGAGAAAGAGGGCACCGGTGGTTATACCATGATTGATCATCTGTAGAATCGCACCCTCAACGCCAGCGGTATTTAGTACAAAAATACCAAGTGTTACAAAACCCATATGGCCAACGGATGAGTAGGCAATAAGTTTTTTCATGTCACTTTGGGCAAGTGCAGTAAAACCACCATATATGATACCTGCAATTGATAACCATAGGATTGCAGGAGCCAGTGTCATGGTTGCTTCTGGTGTAATGGGAATTGCAAAGCGAAGAAAACCATAGGTACCCATTTTCAAAAGGACAGATGCAAGTATTACTGAACCAGCCGTTGGTGCTTCAACATGTGCCGCGGGTAACCATGTATGAAAAGGAAACATGGGAACCTTGATGGCAAATGCCAGAAAAAAGGCAAGGAAGAGGAATATCTGTGCGGTGCTTGAGTAATTCTGCCACATCATATCAGGAATAAAGAAGCTGTATCCATTATTGATATAGAGCCAGATGATGGCAACAAGCAGCATAACTGAGCCGCCAAGGGTGTAGAGAAAGAACTTAACAGATGCATAAATCTTCCGTGGTCCACCCCAGATGGCAATAAGCATATACATAGGGATCAGCATTGCTTCCCAGAGAATATAGAAGAGAACAAAATCCAGTGCCATAAAGACACCAAGCATTGCACATTCCATGATAAGCAGACAAACCATAAATGCCTGAACTCTTGTCTTGATATAGCTCCAAGAGGCAAGAACACAGAGAGGCATTATAAAGGTGGTCAGCATTACAAGCAGAATGGATATACCATCTATTCCGATGACATATTGAATGTTTAAAGATTTAATCCAGCTGACCTGTTCCACAAATTGAAATTTGCTGGTGGTCAAATCAAAGGCGGTGACCAATGGAATAGACAGTATTGCAGTTAGGGTCGTGATGCCAAGGGCCCAGTAGCGTGCAAAGAATTCATTCCGTATAAAGAGCAGCAGTATGGCTCCTGCCAATGGCAGGAAAATCAGCGTGCTCAGAATGTGTGGATAATCTGGATTGATTATTAGTTGATCCATTTCCAGTGTTCCTCGATATCAGTTTAGTTGTTTATTACTCTAATTTAAAAGTCTGTGTAAACCGTTAGAGCCAGACGTAAGCTACCAGAAGAACGGCTGCAAAGGAGACTGTGTAATATATTGTTTGCTGAATTTGACCACGCTGCAAGACTATGGTCACTCTGCGACCAATTGCTCTGACACAGCGGGCAGTTCCGTCAACAACGCCATCAATTCCATTCCAGTCAAACCAGGACCAGAAAGCTGATGTGACCATAAGACAGTAAATACCAACGGATTTGTAAAATTTGCTGAGTGCAGTATCAAACCATTGCAATGGATTTTCGACTGTCCAGTAAAAGGCACGTCCACCCATTCGATAGAACCAGTCCATATCAAGGCTAATTGTATTCTTCGGCATAACGTATTTGCGTAGCATAAAGAATGCAAATGCCGTGAAAGCCATAATCTGTATGGTCTCACTGAGATGGTAGGCATTATAAGGATTAAAAACGACTTCAGTATTTGGCAGCATATTGTACAAAAATGGTGTGTAGACACCAAGAAAGATACAGAGGAAGCCGCCAATGGCCATGGCAAGCTGCATATTCCAGCTCGGATCTTGTGCTTTCTCCCAGGTTTCTTCAGAGCAGTTGTTTTTTCCAAAGAAGATAAGGTAGGGAAGTCTTAATCCAGCAGCCAGAAAAGTACCTGCCGAAACAACTGTAAGAGCAAAGCCGGCCCAGAGGATATGAGACTCAAATGCTGCAGCAATAATCATGGATTTAGAAATAAATCCTGACATCAGTGGAAGACCAGATACAGCAAGTCCACCGATGAGCATAAAGACCATGGTTGCAGGCATCTTCTTATACAATCCACCCAGTTGGGTAAGTTTTTGACGTCCTGTTGTGGTGAGGATTGCACCTGCTGCCATAAAGAGCAGTCCTTTGTAAAGGATATGGGCAAAGGCATGGGCACAGGCTCCGTTAATAGCGAGGGTAGTCCCAATTCCAACACCGGCGACCATATAGCCAACCTGTGATACAATCTCCCAACCAAGGAGTTTGCGAACATCGTTTTCCATCACAGCATAAATAATGCCGTAAATGGCCATGATAACACCGAGATAAATAAGTACTTCAAATCCGGAACAGCTACGTATAAGTGTATATACAGCAGTCTTGGTGGTGAAGGCACACATAAATACTGCACCAACGGCTGTTGCTTTTGAGTAGGCATCGGGCAGCCAAGAATGCAGCGGTGGAACAGCAGCATTCAGCATAAGGCCAGCCATAATTAGCCAGGTGTACAGTTCTGGGGAAGAAACATTTAATTGATCAAAGCTGAGATCTCCAGTGGCCTGATAACGAAGAACGAATCCAAGCAGAAGAATAACGCCGCCAAATGTATGCACCAGGATATATCTGTATCCTGCAGCCAGTGCTTCTTCATCTTTTCTTGCCCAGATCAGGAAGGTTGAGGCAAAGGCCATCATTTCCCAGAAGAGAAAGAGAGTAATGTAATCTGCGGCAAAAATAGCACCAAGTGATCCAGCAACATAGAACCATGCTGCTATATGCTGCCATTCATCTTCCACATGCATCCCATAGATGGTACCTATTATGGCCATCAGAGACATGATAAATCCAAAAATCATGGATAGACGATCAACACGACCAAAAGTAAGTTCCCAGTTCATAAACTGGAACACACCATAGGTACCTGCATTCTGACTTAAATATATGACATCGATAAACGTCAGTAACGGAACCAGAAACATATATGGTTTGCGGAACGGGCCTCTTACCAGTGGCAGCAAACATGCTCCCACTATCATGATAAGTGCCGGGTGTATAAAACTAATTGTCATAATAATCCTCCCGGGCCTGGATCCCGCTTTTGCCATACCATCTGGCAACCATAATGACGATGGCACAGCTACAAAGTCCAAAGAGTGACCAGAATCCTGGTATCATTTTTTCCGCCCAGGTATGAGCGTGGCTTGTATCCACGGTTATACTCCAGATGACTATGAAGGTCATAACCCCATAGCAGTAGTAGATCACGGTTTGTAACCGATCTCGTAAATAGTCGATCAGATTTATAATCATCCTGTCACCGCCTTAACAAATTGCATCATAAAGTTAGGAAAGATACCAAGGAGCACGGATATCGTACATGCAATCACAATGGGAATCAGCATGGCGAGTGGTGCCTCTTTGATGCCTTGATATGTCTCACCTTCAGGACGTTTTCCAAAGAAAGCCTTGTAGGTGACCGGGGCAAAATACCCGACGTTTAACATGGTGGAAGCTATTAGTATAATGAGAATACCCATCTGGTTTGCTTCAATAGATCCGACAAGCAAGTTCCATTTTGTAACAAATCCTGCAACTGGTGGGGCACCGATCATGGAAAGTGATGCTATAAAGAAGCAGGCGAAGGTTATCGGCATTGTTTTACCTAGTCCGCCCATCTCTGAAAGATCCTTCTTGTGCGCGGCAATCATGATAGCTCCAGCACAGAAGAAGAGTGTGATCTTTGCAAAAGCGTGGTTCACGATATGAATAAGGCCGCCATCAATTCCAGATGGTGTCAGTAATGCAACACCAAGAATAATATAGGATAACTGGGAGATGGTTGAATAGGCGAGCCGTTCTTTTAAATTGTCCTTAGAGAGAGCCAGGACTGAAGCTGCGAGTACTGTGAACCCAACAAAGTAGGCTGTCGGGATTCCTAGGTTGAGTGCATGCATGGTGTCCGTACCAAATACATACAACATGGTACGGGTTGTACAAAAAACACCAACCTTAACAACTGCTACTGCATGCAGAAGAGCAGAGACCGGAGTCGGTGCAACCATTGCACCAGGTAGCCAGTGATGAAATGGCATAACACCATTCTTAGCAAACCCAAAGAGACAGAAGATATAGAGCATGATCACCATCCAGTTCTGGATGTTGCCGGAAGCAAGACCATCGGTGAAGAGTCCGTCTGAAATATTGGTTGGAAAGTCAAGAGTTCCTGTGAGCACATAGATAAGGATTAGTGCGGGTAACAAAAACATCTTTGCTGTAGTTGTCAGGTAGACTATGTATTTCTGCGCTCCAGCATATCCAGCCTTGTCCTGTGCGTGAGCAACGAGAGGATAGGTACATACTGAAACAATCTCGTAGAAAAGATACATGGTAAAAAGGTTATCTGAGAATGCAACACCAATTGCACCGAATATGGCGAGTGCAAAACATGCATTAAATCGCGTCTGCGCATGTTCTTTATGGGCTCTCATGTATCCCATGGAGTAGTAGACAGCGATGGTCCACAATGATGATGCAACAATTGCGAAGATCATCGACATTCCATCTGCCCGGAGTGTTACCGTAAGACCGGGTAAGACACTGAACATATGATACACAAGAATTTTACCATCGAGCACATCTGGAATCATTGAGGCAACAATCAGCAGCAGGATAACCGATGCTGCTGATGAGACTCCCTCACGAATATTCTCGTTTTTCCCCACAAACATGACACCAAGGGTGCCAAGCAGTGGAACAAGAAGTGCGAGGAGTAGCTTTACGGAACTGACCGTTTGTATTTCCATGACAGGGCTTCCTCTTTCCTAACCGTTAAGGTCGACGATATCTTCGGTGTCGACTGATTTGTAATTTCGATAGACTGCAATGGTAATACTCAGACCAATCGCAGCTTCGGCAGCAGCAATGGCCATAATAAACAGAGTAAATACCTGTCCTACGGTGGGGTCAGGAGCAGTGAATCTGTTAAAGGCCATAAAGTTAATTGAAGCTGCCGCAAGTACTAGTTCCGAGGCAATCAGCATTCCAATAAGAGTTCTTCTGGTGACGAGTCCGTATATACCCATTCCAAAGAGTACAGCACCAAGGATAAGGTATGTGTTCAGACTATTGTGAAGGTTTAGAATCGACATTTATTTGCTCCTTCCTTGACGCGCAATGACAAGCGATCCGATGATGGCGATGAGCAGAACTATGGAGACCAGTTCAAAGACCATTGAATACCTGGTGAGCAGATTAATACCTATAAGTTTGATGCTTCCCATATTTTCCTTGGGGAGAACTTCAAAAGTGGTATTCACTGCTAAACCTATCATGCCAAATGTAACCAAACCTGCAGTAATCAGTCCAAGTGGGCCGCTTAAAGCACCGGCGGAACCCTCTTTTTTACTGTCTTCAGGTGCTGCAAGCATAATGGCAAAGGCGATGGTGATACATACGGCACCAATGTAGATGAGCATTTGCATCATTGCTACAAAGGGAGAATTTAGGTAGTAGTAGATGGCTGCAACTCCGATAAAACAGAGGGCAAGTCCAGCCACAGCGCGAACCAGTCGTTCTGAATTACAGGCAATGATTCCACCTATTAAGGTAGTTGCAAGCATTATCAGAAAAACGATTCCGGCAGCAGCATCGGCATACCCTGCAAACCCTTCGGCAGTTAAAAAGCCGGGCATCCAGGACCATTCAGTTGGGTTCATGAGTTTCTCTCCTTCAATCTATTAAGAAGGTCGAAATGAAAATCTTCCTTACGGCTTGAAGCAAGATTGTATTCTTTTGAAAAGGTGATCGCACCAAAGCCACAGGACTCAACACATTGTCCGCAGAGTGAACAGGTGGTAAAGTTGAGATTGTACTGTGTAAGCACCTTCTTCTTTTTTGTCTTCATTTCACCCTTCACCTCTACTTCATATTCAACAGACTTTGAAGCAAGGCTAATGCATCCTGATGGACATGCTCGCTGGCACATTCCACAGGCAACACATTTCGGTTTTCCTTCTTCGTCTTCAATCAATTCAATATGACCGCGATACCGCTCGCTCATCTTGATTGTTTCGTACGGGTAGGAAACAGTTACAACTGGTTTGAAGAATTCCTTGGCTGTAATTCCAAGCCCTATAACAAGGGACTTTAGCCCAAGAAATATTTCGCTAAAATAAGATCCCATATTAAAATACCTTCAGTAATCCTGCTGTGAGCAGCAGGTTAAACAGTGAGATCGGAATCAATATCTTCCAGCTCAAATTGAGCAGTCCATAGATTGTAGTTCTAGGGAACGTCCATCTGATCCAGATAAAGGAGAAGATAAGGAGATAGATTTTAAGAAGGAACCACCAGACACCAGGAAAGAGTCCAAGAGGACAATCCCAGCCACCAAGAAAAAGAATGGTAATAAGGGAGGCACCAATCACGATATTTGCATACTCACCCATAAAGAAGAGGCCAAAGCCCATACTTCCGTATTCAGTATGAAATCCCGCTACGAGCTCACTTTCAGCCTCACCAAGGTCGAATGGAGCCCGGTTGGTCTCAGCAAGTGAACAGATAAAGAAGATTAGAAAGGAGATGGGCATAAGGGGACTTGAAAGCGATGGCACGATATGCCAGTTCCAGATTCCACCAGATTGCGCAGCAACAATTTCTTTCAAATTCATAGTCCCGGTCATCATCACAATGGTAATAACTGTGATAAGCATTGGAATTTCATAAGAAATGTTCTGTGATACGGCACGAACCGAAGCCATAACACCATATTTGTTACGTGATCCCCAACCAGCAAACAAGATAGCCAAAGCGCCAAGAGAGGCAAAGGCAAAGATCATTAGCACTCCAATATTCATGGAGTGAGCAACGATGGTGTCACTGAACGGTACGGTCACAAAACTTGTGATGGCAGGAGCCATTGCAAGAACGGGCGCAACCATAAAGAGTGCCTTGTCAGCTCCACCTGGAATCATCAACTGCTTGGTCATCAGTTTGATACCATCTGCAGGAGGCTGAAGGAGGCCTAGCGGACCATTAACGTTCGGGCCGGGGCGGCGCTGAATACGGCCTGCCCCCCGACGCTCTGCCCAAACCAGATAGGCAGCGTTGAGTGCGGCAAAGGCGATGGCAATAACCACCGCAACTACAGCATTTAATATTGTTAAACTCATCTGACTTCTCCCTTACCTGTCTATCTCAGGTATAACTAAGTCTAAGCTTCCCATCATGGCGAGCGCGTCCATTATCATCATGCCCTCACACGCCTCATCAAACAGAGACATATTGGAATACGTTGGAGAGCGAAGCTTGAAGCGATAGGCATTTTTGGTGCCATCACTAACAATTCTGATACCAAAACTTCCACGTGCTGTCTCAACAGCTTGGTAATAATCACCCTTAGGAGGTTTTATTAGCTTTGGTTTTTTCTTGGGCATGATTGGCCCATCTGGTAACTTGTCAAGTCCCTGTTCTATGATGCGCAGAGATTGTTCCATCTCATCCATACGAACCTTATAACGAGCAAGAGAATCGCATTCGTGATAGACAGGAACGTCAAAATCAAATTCAGGATACACTGAGTATGGCTCGTTTTTACGAACATCAAAGTCGATCCCAGCTCCACGAGCTACAGGTCCAGTTGCTCCGTATTTACGGCACATCTCAGCAGAAATTGGCCCAATATCTTCAAGTCGTTTTCTGAAAATGATATTGCCTGTAACGAGTGCATCATATTTCTTGAGTGATTTGCGCATGCGAGGAAGAAATGCCCTGGCAGCTGCAATGAAATCATCATCGACATCGTTGTACAGTCCACCGAAACGGTAGTAGCAGTATGTCAGTCGGGACCCCGTGACAGCTTCCAGCATATCAAGAATATGCTCACGATCCTGGATGGCATACATAAGAGGCGTAAAGCCTCCAAGATCCATAACAAAAGCGCCAAACCAGAAGAGATGAGATGCAACTCTGTTCAGCTCTACGGTGATGGCTCTGATATACTCGGCACGTTCTGGAACTTCTATTCCTGCTGCACGTTCAACAGCCAAAACATGGCCGTGTGTGTAACCGAGGGCTCCAAGATAATCAAGACGGCTAAGGTTAGGGAGAACCTGCGGGTATGTTCTGTTTTCACCCATCAGCTCATGCATACGATGAATATAGCCAAGCACTGTTTCAGCTTTAACAATATACTCACCATCCATTTGCATCTTTACTCGAAGAACACCATGGGTTGCAGGATGCTGCGGCCCAACGTTCAGGGTAAAGGTTTCGTCCGATCGGATCTGAATTGGTCCACTCATGGTTTAAAATCCTTTAAGAGGGGATGAAAGTCTGCGTCTTCTGGAAGGAGCAGAGGGATGAGGTGCGGATGCCCCTCAAACTTGATGCCAAAGAAATCGTGGGTTTCACGTTCGTGCCAGCTTGCTCCCGGGTAAATTTTGGAGATGGTGGGAATATTAGGCTCCGACCGAGGAGTGCGAGTACGAATTACCACGCGACAGGTATCAAAATCGTAGCGGGAGAAATCGTAAACGGATTCAAGTTGATCTTCTTTGATCCAGTCCACTCCAGTAATGCTTTCAAGAAAAAAACCAGCCTTATCTATGATCATTACAGCAGCAAGTAATTCACCCGGTTCGCATTGCACATCGATATCATAACCATGCTCTGCGTGATCGCGTTCGATTACACCGTTAGGTCTGGGCTCTTCCTTCTTCTTGGCGGGTTTTTTTTCCTCTTCACCTTCGGCGGGTGCCTCGGCAACAGGTTCTTCAACAACCGGTTCCGGATCGGGAAAAAGATCTCGCAGGGCTTGTTTTACAGTATCATTTGTCATTGTCATATTCCTCTTCAAGCCTTTTCTTCAGGATCTTTCCAGCGATTCCAGCCAGAAACCTTGTTTTCCAGTTTGAGGATACCCTCGAGTAGCGCTTCGGGCCGTGGAGGACAACCTGGTATATAAATATCAACTGGAAGGAATTTGTCGGCACCAAGTATAATTGAGTATTGTCCATCAAAGGCAAAAGGGCCGCCAGAAATAGCACAATTGCCCAGTGCGATTACCCACTTTGGTTCAGGCATCTGGTCGTAAAGAACCTTGATACCAGGCATCATTTTTTTGGTAACAGTGCCCGCAACGATCATCACATCTGATTGTCTAGGAGATGGGCGAAAAACCTCAGCTCCAAAGCGTGACATATCAAATCGTGCACAACCTGTGGCCATCATTTCAATGGCGCAGCAGGCAATACCAAAGGTGAGGGGCCAGAATGAATTGACCCGGCCAATGTTGATGAGTTTGTCGGCTACGGCAAACTGAACAACTGATGACGGAATTGGTTCTAACGGCGAAGGTACGTTCTGCGTTCCCACTTGAAGACTCCCTTGATCCATGCGTATACGATTGCGAGTGATAAGATTCCAACAAAAATAACAACTTCTACGAAATCCCGGTAGACTATGCCCATGTCCAACAGGTCTTTGCTGTCATAAGCAAGAGCTACTGGAAAAAGAAATAGAACGTCCACATCAAATGCGAGAAAAATCAAGGCGTAGAGAAAAAAGACAGAACCATATCGTACCCAGGAGTCACCGATTGGTTCCATTCCACACTCAATGGCTTGACTGTTTTTACTATTGAATTGTCTGGTACCCCGAGGCATCAGAATGTAGACGATGACGATGGGGCCTAAGGCAAATGCTAGGCCGCCCAGAGTAAAAGCCGTGATCCATAAAATATTGTCACGGAAGAGAAAATCAGAAAACTGAAGCTCCATCTAAAAACCTCTTATGGTTGAGTTTGTCGGTTTACTTAAAAAAAAAGGTACCCGATAACTAATGAAATAAGCTCTACTTGTCAACTGAAAAGTGAATGGCCATTCACTTGCAAATTATGTGAGTGAACCTTCATTCATTTGAGTAGCAGTGCTAATGTATATTTCAGTTTTTTCTTGGAAATATATTGAGAAAAAGTATATAAATGATATGGTGAGAAATCACTAATTAAAAAAACAAATATGAATCATAAAAAATTTTGAACAAAGGTTTTATTTATGTCTATCACACTGAGACAATTGGAAATATTTATAGCTGTTGCCGAGACAGCCCAGGTGACAAAGGCTAGTAAAAAGCTTTTTGTGACTCAATCTGCTGTGAGTATGGCACTTGCAGAATTGGAAAATCAGCTTGGCGGATCACTTTTTGATCGTCACGGTAGAAGCCTCTTATTGAACGAACGTGGCAGATATCTTTTGCCTCTTTCAAAGGAGATTCTTTGTCAGGTCGGCAATGTTGAAAACATCATGTCGGAAAAGAACGACACCTTGAGCGGCCAAATTAATGTGGTAGCTTCAACGACTATCGGTGATTACATACTTCCTTACCTTATAGGGGCATTTAAACGAATGCATCCGCAGGTTCATATTAATATGCTGGTGCATCATACACGCTATGCTGAGAGCTTGGTGCTTGATGGCAAGGTTGAGGTTGGGTTTGTGGAAGGGCAGATAAATAACCCGGATACGGTTAAGCGCCTCTGGTTTGAAGATGAGCTTGTGGTTATTGCCGGGCCAACCGATCCGTTGTCGCACAAAAGTCTCTTTGATGTTGAAAGTGATTTTACCAATACTCGTTGGATCATGCGAGAAGAGGGCTCCGGGACCGTTGCAATATTTAGAGATAAAATGAAAAAATATCTTGATCAAATCAATGTTATAATGGAAATGGGCCACCCTGAAGCCATTAAAAAGGCTGTTGAGTCTGGCGTTGGCCTTGGCTGCTTGTCTTCTTTAACGGTATGCCGGGAAGTGGAACATGGCTGGTTAAAGACCCTGCATTTTGATGGCGTTGATATGAAACGTAAGTTACATGTGATATCACGTAAGAATTTAAAAATGAATGATACTCTCGCAGAATTTCTAGCCTTTTGTGATATTATGTCCACCTGCTCACAATCCCGGGCTTGTCTTTCTTCCCCCTGGAAGCTGCAATCATTGCTTGCTAAACAGTCGGTGCAGAGAAAGTGATTACTACGGGTTGATTCGCACGTATTAAGAAATAGCTTGCATAGTCACCAATACGCGTTATCAAATAATTAGTAACTGAATATTTACTTATTTACTATTGTAACTATTCTGCGAGGGCAATGAATTACCCTTAACTCTGAACGCGCCCCGAAGGAAGTACTCTTGGGGTATAACTGTTTAGCAGGTAAGCGCAGACTCCATGCTCCAAATTCGTTTATTTGGGGCTTCGAAGCATACTAATGCTATTCGAGGAAGCTAAAATGGACGTAGTTTGTGTGCTGCTGAAGAGTTACCTACTAACTATATAAGGAAGAATGGTATGTGGAAATCAATACAACCCGCTCCGCCTGATTCAATATTAGGTCTCACTGAAGAATTTAAAAAAGATCAGAATCCCCAAAAAGTCAATCTTGGCGTGGGGGTATATAAAGATGAATCTGGAAACACTCCGGTTCTTAACTGTGTGAAAGCTGCAGAAAAAGTACTCTATGAGACTCAAAACTCTAAGAGCTATCTTCCTATCTCCGGTGATCCTGCCTATTCGGCTGCAGTACAGCGTCTGATCTTTGGTGCAGAAAGTGAAGTGATCGTCTCTAAACGAGCCGCTACCATTCATGCGCCTGGCGGTACCGGAGCCCTGCGTGTTGGTGCTGATCTTCTTTACAAATTCACCCCAAATGCAAAAGTGTGGGTCAGTTCTCCTACCTGGGCCAATCATAATGGAATATTTGGGGCTGCAGGCTTTGGGATATCTCGGTACGGATATTATAATTCAGATACCAGGGGACTCGATTTTGACAAGATGATGAGTGATCTGGAAAACGTACCTGCCGCTGATATCGTAGTGCTGCATACGTGTTGTCATAATCCCAGCGGTGTTGACTTAAGTAATGATCAATGGAAAAAGCTTGCAGCGCTTGCTGCCCAAAAAGGCTGGGTTCCGTTTCTTGACTTTGCTTACCAGGGATTTGGTGATGGTGTGGATGAGGATCGATTTGCTGTGGAGCAGTTTGCTGCAGCTGGTGTTGATTTTCTTGTGGCCAGTTCCTTTTCTAAGAATTTTGGGCTCTACAATGAACGCACAGGAGCTATTACCGTTGCAACTCCATCGAAAGAGGAAGCCAGTGTGGCAATGAGTCATTTGAAGACGGTTGTTCGAACAAATTATTCGAATCCTCCAGCTCATGGGGGTCTTATTGCAACTATGATTCTGGATACTCCGGAGTTGCACAAAATGTGGCTGGAAGAGCTTGCCGGGATGCGTGATAGAATAGTTACTATGCGGAAATCTCTGGTGGCAGGACTTGCGGCGCAGGGAGTTGACGGGGACTTTTCGTTTATTGAACGACAACGTGGAATGTTTTCTTTTAGTGGCTGGTCCGATGATGTTGTTGGGAGCCTAAGAAAGAAAAATAATATTTATGTTGTTGGCGGTGGGAGGATTAATCTAGCAGGACTGACAACCTCTAATATCGAGTACGTCTGTAAGTCGGTCGCCAGTGCTATGAAGTCATAAGTGCTCTCAGGCACAGCATCTTTGCTCACGATTCCCTGTTACCGCATAGCAAAACTATTGCGGTAACAGGGAATCGAACAAACCTGCCGCACCTGAAACCACTTATGCTCTGATAGTTATTTTTTGTAATACACTTTTTTTAGAAGTAATCCGTGGGCTGGTGCTGTTGCGGCTGCTACTGAACGGTCTTTTGCTTCAAGGATAGTGTTAAATTCTTCGAGTGTTTTTCTCTTTTTTCCAACTTCCAGTATCGATCCTACTATATTGCGTACCATGTGACGTAGAAACCCATCTCCTGAAAAAACAAATTGCAGCTCATTGTTCCCGGTTGGGTTCAATGTGGCTTCTTGAATAGTCCGAACACTGCCACGTCCCGTGGTAATACTCTTATCTCTTGATCCCGATGCTTCAAAACTTGCAAAATCATGAGTTCCAGTAATTGTCTTCAGGCATTGCAGCATTAATTGTATTGATAGGTCCTGCGGAATGTGAACCATGTACAAACGATTCAAGGGTGATTGAATTGAGCCGGTTTCAATGGTGTAAATATAGGTCTTTGAGATAGCTGAGAAGCGGGCGTGAAAATCGGGTGGCGCGTTTTCTAATTCAAGAAGTTGAATAGCTGGAGGAAGAGTGGCATTAACACCTTTTAGGAGATCCTTCAGTAAAATGTGTGACTCGGTTTCAAAGCTGGCCACCATACCGAGTGCGTGAACACCGGCGTCGGTTCTGCCAGCTCCATGCAGGATTACCGGGTTATTGGTGATCCGACTAAGAACGTTTTCGAGTTCACCTTGAATGGTTGGAGCATTTAACTGCTTTTGCCAGCCGCTGAATGCTGTTCCATCATAAGCAATGGTCAGTTTAAGATTTCGCATACAATACTAAAAGATCTATGGGAAGAATGGCGCTCCCTCTAGTCCGGTTGTCTCCTCAATTCCACACATCAGATTCATATTATGCACCGCCTGTCCTGCTGCACCTTTTACGATATTGTCGATAGCTGAAACAACAATGATCCTTTTGGCCCGTGTATCAATTGCAAAGCCAATATCACAAAAATTTGATCCGCGTACATATTGAGTTGCTGGAAATGTTCCCTGCGGTAAAACGCGGACAAAAGGCTCATTTGTATACATATCCGTGTATAATTCTCGCAGTTCCTCTTCAGAAATATCGGATGTGAGGTTTGCATAGGTGGTGCTTAATATGCCACGCGCTATGGGGAGAAGATGTGGAGTAAAGGAGATCGTGATATCTGCCTTGTTCAGCACACTGAGTTCCTGCTCGATTTCAGGCAGGTGTCGATGGGTTCCACCAACCTTATACGCCTTAAATCCATCGTGTACTTCGCAAAATAAGCTACCAACACTGGCAGCGCGTCCAGCACCGGTAGTCCCAGATTTCGAATCTGCAATAATGGACGTCGGATCAATAATACCTTTGCGTAATAATGGCGCAAGGCCAAGCACGATGGAGGTTGGGTAGCAGCCAGGATTTGCCACCAGACGAGATTTTTTGATCTGTTCACGGTAGAGCTCTGGCAAACCATATGCTGCTTCTGCAATAAATTCAGGAGAAGAATGTTCCTGATACCATTCCTCGTAGGTGGAAACGTCCCGTAAGCGATAATCTGCTGAAAGATCGACAACCTTCTTTCCTTCCTTCAGGAGTTGGGGCACAAGATCCATGGCTGTTTTATGAGGAACAGCAGCAAAAAAGAGATCAGCACGATCACAAAGTTCATCTATGGAAAGATTCTCACAGAGAAGGTCGGTTTTACCAAGAAGGTTTGGGAATACTTGAGACAGTGGCTGGCCAGCATATTGGCGGGATGTTGCAGCGGTGAGGTTGAATTCAGGGTGATTACAGAGAATGCGTGCGAGTTCAACTCCGGTATAGCCTGAGGCTCCTATAATGGCAACATTTAACATGGGGCTTTCCTGATATAAAAATGAATAAAAAAAAGGGAATAACAGATATCTGTTATTCCCTTTATCAAACTGCTAATGGTATACGCCTCATCGTTTGTTTCCCGCATAAACAGGATACAAACGGTAAAGCAGCAAAACGGATTAGCGTTTTGAGAACTGAAACTTTGCGCGAGCGCCTTTCTGACCGTATTTCTTACGCTCTTTCATACGAGGATCACGAGTCAGAAGGCCTGATTTCTTCAGTGTCATTCTGTTTTCGGCATCCACTTCAAGGAGTGCACGAGAAATTCCATGGGTCAGGGCATCTACCTGGGCAGATTTACCACCACCAAGAAGAGTTGCCATAACATCATAGCTCTCAAAGGTATCGGTCACTTTGAAGGGTTTGTCAATCTTGTGAATCTTAAAGGTTCCACCAAAATAATTCTCAGGTGTCATCTTATTGACTAAAATTTTTCCGGTACCAGGGGTGAGCCATACTTTGGCAATAGCACTTTTTCTTTTACCGGTGGCGTAAAAACGATCTTGAGCCATGATGTAATATCTCCGTAATTTCTTTTGTTATATGTCCAGGTCGACTGGCATTTGTGCAGCGTGTGTATGCTCGGGTCCAGCAAATAATTTTAATTTCTTCAGTTGCTGACGTCCCAGTGTGTTTTTTGGAAGCATACCTCTAACTGCTTTCATGAGCACTTCGGTGGGATGTTTCACCATAAGCTCTTTTGCAGTTATTTCTTTCATGCTACCGATATATCCGGTGTGATGATAGTATTTCTTGTTGTCCCATTTTCTGCCGGTAAGGCGAACCTTGTCCGCATTGGTTACAACTACGAAATCTCCGTTATCAATGAAGGTGGAGAAAGTAGGTTTGTGCTTTCCACGCAACCGATCAGCGATTTCTGTTGCCAGACGGCCAAGAATTTTACCTTCGGCATTTACATGGTGCCATTTTTTTTCGATCTCGTTGACCGGAGTAAGGTAGGTTTTCATATTCTTTTGTTGTCCTTTAGGTGTAACTAATAATAAAAAAAGGTTCGACTTGATTGATGTCGAACCTTTTGAACTTTAAAAATGGAGCGGGAAACGAGATTCGAACTCGCGACGTCAACCTTGGCAAGGTTGCACTCTACCACTGAGTTATTCCCGCTCAATGTGTGTAAGATAAAACGGGATTTAAATTACTCTTGAATGGTATGTCTTGTCAATAAAAAAAGTGATCAAAGGTGCAAGAAGGGTATGAAAGCATTCGAAGCGGGATCCCAAAAAGAGAAGAGCTTGCTTATGGAAAGTGTGCTATAATCTTATCTTAACTAACAAAATTCACTTTTACTATTTTATGTGAGGACATCGATGGGTGCTGAAAAAAAGAGGCTCGGAGCCATTCAGAGGCAAACAAAAGAAACAAATATTGACCTCGAGATTTTTATTGATGGTAGTGGTATTACCGATATTGAATGTGGTGTTCCTTTTTTAAATCATATGCTGACTCTCTTTGGGGTGCATGGGTTCTTCGATCTGAGGGTCGCCGCCACCGGGGATACGGATATTGACGATCATCATACTGTGGAAGATGTGGGTATCTGTCTTGGCCAGGCATTTTCCAAGGCTCTTGGAGATAAGAGTGGGATCGCAAGGTATGGCAGCGCCTATCTTCCCATGGATGAAACACTTGTTCGTGTGGTTGTTGATATGTCCAATCGCCCTTATATTCATTACAATGCCCCCGTTCCCGATCAGAAACTTGGGACTTTTGATACAGCACTTGCGCTGGAGTTTATGAGGGCCTTTGCGCAGCATGCAGGAGTGACCCTTCATATTGATTTGATTCATGGAAGAAATAGTCACCATATAATTGAAGCTGTCTTTAAGGCTCTTGCTCGGGCGATGTCTCAGGCTAGTGCAAAGCTGGAGACACTTACTGGAACTTTATCGTCCAAAGGTGTACTCTAGAAGAAGTCAATAGAAGTAAATGAATGAAGCGGAGTAGATTGATACTGAGTGTATTGTCTGCTCTATCTTTTATAGAATATCTTGATATTAGAATGAGGAATCCTGTGAGAAAACTTTTCTCGATTTTGTGTTGTGTCTCTTTTGCTGTCTCTGCTTGTAGTTCTAATACCAATGAGGATACAAGAAAGATTGGTCCTTTTCCGGAGATTAGTTGTGCAGCAGTGTTACCCTTCTCGGTGCCAGTTGCCTACAGTGACACACTCACTGCCGCTGGTAAGAAAAATCTTGCAGGTGGTGCGGCTTACCTGGATTCTGTGATGGTCGATGAATTAGGCACGCGACCAGAGTTTAAGGTATTGACTGAAAATCAACTTGATGCAATTCTTGGTGACCCATGGGGCGGTAGGTTGCAGCAGGTGCGTGATATCGGGCAGGCAACGGGGTGCGGCGTTGTACTCGAGACTACCCTGAGTAAGTTCCGTGAACGTGTTGGGTCAACGATGTCTGCAGAGGTCCCTGCAGAGGCAGCTTTTTCCATGGAACTATTTGGTGTTGAGAGCGGTATGGTTCTATGGACTGCTTCCTATGATGAGAGCCAGAAGGCACTCTTTGACGATATTCTTTCCTTTAACACGGCTCAGAAGCGTGGTTTTAAGTGGCTCTCTGTTCAGGAACTGAGTCGCGGTGGCTTAATAAGCCGCCTTGAATCATTTCCCTATTTTCAGAAGGTTGAAAATGAGTAGATAGAAACAGTACAATTTTATTGGAAAGTTTATAGTTCTGTTATTGTAGGTGATTTCCCCCCATTCTTCTAGGGTTTGAAGAATGGGGTTTTTTGTTGTTTAATATGCTGTAGCACTTGAAATTATACCTTGCTTAAAAAAACCTATACACATAGAACTCTTTATAAAGAAAACAACTTTTTTTACATATGTGCACTTCATTTGAATTGTCTTGACGATTTGAAGCACAATGCTTTTTTCTTCTGGGAGGAAGACGGGTGAGTATTAAACTGAAATTACGTATTATTGCAGGTGTTTTTGTTGGAATCATTGTTCTCATGTTTCTTGCTACTTATATAAATACTCAAAAACAGGACGATGATGGGCTTCTTATCAACCTTGCCGGTCGTCAGAGGATGCTGAGCCAGAAAATGGTTAAAGAGATGCATGAAGCCATTTATTCTAAAGCCAAAACAGGGAAGCCGGATCAGGTCTCTATTGAGAGTGCTCACTCCACTATTAAAGTTTTTGATATGACATTGAATGCACTGAGAGTTTCCGGGGATGCACCGCTGGGTCTTAACCTGACTGAAACTGCATATCGAAAAATACCGGCGGCAGAGGGAAAGATCCTTGAACAGCTAAATGTGATAGCTGATAAGTGGACATCTTTTCGTCAGGTACTTGAACAGGTTCTGAACGGTCAATATAGTGAGAAAGATCTTCAATTATTACATAGAGATAATATGTTACTGCTCAAAGAGAGTAACAAAGCAGTGGTTATGATGCAGAAGAAAGCCGAGGCATCTGTCAGCAGTCTACTGACTACCCAGATTATCCTTATTGTGGCTGCTCTTGTCTTTATGGCCTGGGCGATATTAGTGATAAACAGCATTACCGGGCGAATTGCTCTGATGAAAGTTTTTTGTACTCGCTTTGGCCAGGGAGATTTACGGGCACGATCGGAAATTTCCGGTAGTGATGAACTGGGTGAAATTGGGGATAGTCTGGATGCCATGGCCAGTGAGCTGCAGGGGGTCATGTCTGAAATCAGAGATGGTGCCGGTAGTTTGGATCACACCTCCGAGGGCGTGATGACCATAGCTCATGGGGTATCCGATGATTGTGCAAATAGTTTAGAACGTGCAAATTCTGTAGCAGCGGCGACGGAAGAGATGAGTGTGAATATGAATTCTGTGGCAGCGGCGGTGGAGGAGACTTCTACAAATGTTTCAATCATTGCTGAAACTGTTTCGGCCATGACCGTAACTATCAAAGATGTAACCAGTGAAACCGAGGCGGTACGAAGCAAAACCACCGAGGCTGTTACCCAGTCAGAATCTGCATTAAACAGAGTTGATGAACTGGGTGTTGCTGCTACTGAGATCAGCAAAGTTACGGAAGCAATCACTGAAATCTCAGAACAGACAAACCTTCTAGCTTTAAATGCCACTATTGAGGCAGCACGAGCAGGAGAAGCTGGTAAGGGCTTTGCGGTTGTTGCAAATGAGATTAAAGATCTTGCCAAACAGACAGCAGAGGCAACGCTCGATATTCGTTCAAAAATTGAATCCATTCAAAACTCCACCCACCATACAGTTAAGGATATCAATTCCATTGCAGATATTATTAATACTGTAGATGGGTTGGTGGGGGGTGTTGCAACCGCCCTTGAAGAACAGGCTCAGACCGCAGAGGGTATTTCTGAAAATGTAGATCAGGCCTCCGCTGGTATAATGGAGATTACCGAAAACGTAGCTCAGAGTTCCGTCGTCTCTCAGGAAATTTCTTCGGATCTGACCTCTGTAAATGGTGATATTGATGGTATTAATACTGTTACGGGTGAGCTTTCAAGTAAGGCAAGTGAATTGAGTCAGTTGGCTTCTGTTCTTTCTGATCGAGTGGGGAAATTCGACATCTAATTAGCAGTGCATAGCTCCGGTTGATTGTCTGGCTGTAAAATCTCAGGGTTGAGGGATTTTACAGCCATTTTTGTTTCCACTGTTTTTTTTATTGAAACCAGTGATGGTTTGCTGGTAGATGGAATTCCTTACAGTCCAATTGTCAATATCCGTTCGTACTGAGACAACATATGTTATCGGCTCAAACAAATAAACGCATAGGTCAGGCCATGTGTGATTATTCCATGCTGGATGATGGAGATCATGTACTGGTTGCAGTCTCCGGTGGTATAGACAGTTTGGTTCTGCTGTGGTTGCTGCAATACTGGAAAAAAAAAGCTCCCGTTTCCTATTCTTTGCATCCGGTTCATATTGATATGGATATCTGGGAGCCGAACAGAAAGGAAGTGAATCCTGTACACGCTCTTATGCAGCAGATGCAAACAGTCGGAGCAGAGTTGCATGTGGAAAAAAGTCTGCCTTTGAGCGATAGCTTGCGAACCTGTTTTAGGTGTTCAAAATTACGGCGTAAACAATTGTTTGATCTTGCCAGACGTTTTAAATGTAATAAGATTGCCTTTGGTCATCATAAGGATGATTTAATTGAAACTCTGCTCTTGAATATGTTTTACAGTGGCAATATTTCTACCATGGTGCCCAGGCAGGAACTGTTTGAGGGAAAGCTAACGGTGATTCGTCCTCTTGCCTATATCGAAAAGAAAGAAGTTGTAACAATTGGCCAAAATGTTGGATTGCATGCCGTGAGCAATCTTTGTCCTCTTGCCGGGGAAACCAGGCGGGATGAGGTGCGACAAATAGTGGAAAATATTTGTCGTACAATCCCTGGTGCGAAGGCATCTCTGTTTGCATCCATGAAAAATGTACGTAAGGGGTATATGCTGTGAAAACTACTTTTGAATGTATGGCCTGTTATCTACGTCAGACCGTGCAGGTTGCCCGCATCTCGAGCAGAGATAAGGGGGTACAACTCTTGGCACTGCGAAGAGTTGCAGAACTTATCGCCCGAATGGATATGGACAAGACACCTCCAGAGAATTCTATCCCCGTGTACCGGGCGATTGCCGAAATAACCGGTTGCGCAGATCCCTATTATGAGATCAAAGAACGTTCCAATAGACAGGTACTTTCTCTTTTACCTGAATGTAAAAAAATGGTGGCCGCCGCCGATGATTCACTCGCCACGGCTTTACGTTTTGCAATTGGTGGTAATATTATCGATTATGGTGCCATGCACAGTTTTGATGTGGATGCAGCCATGGCGCGTTGTTTGAAAGCACCCTTTGCCGTGGATCATTGTCAACGTTTTTTGAAAAAGGTACGGGGATTGGATGCACATTCTAAGGTACTTTATCTAGCTGATAACTGCGGCGAGATCGTGTATGATTCTCTGGTGGTCAGCGAACTCGTTTCCATGGGACTGAATGTAACCGTGGCTGTGAAAAGCGGGCCTATTATTAATGATGCTCTTCTTGCCGATGCAAAGGCCAGCGGCATTGATACAATTGCATCTGTTATTGAAAATGGGACGAACTGCCCGGGAACACCCCTTAACAGCTGTTCGCAGGAATTTATGCAGGCCTTTAACGATGCAGACCTGATTATTTCAAAGGGACAAGGGAATTTTGAAACACTTTCCGAGGTAGAGGCTGAAATATTTTTTCTGCTCACGGTGAAATGTTCGGTTGTTGGTGCTCATCTTGCTGAAATAAGCAATACTCCTCAGGACGTTCTACCCGGTACCGGGGAAATTGTCCTGTTTCACTATAATGGAACTCAAAAAAATGATTAGAAGAATAAAAAAACTCCTTGATACAGGTGAAATAGAAAAAAAAGTGACAGTACGGGGCTGGATACGAACCCGTCGTGATACCGGATCTTTTTCTTTTCTGGAAGTGAACGATGGCTCCTGTCTGGCAAATCTTCAACTGATTGCCGATAAATCCCTTGTGAATTATGAGCAGGAAATAACAAAACTCAGCGCCGGTTGCAGTGTTGTTGCAACTGGTACTATTAAGGAATCTCCTGCAAAGGGGCAGAGTATCGAGCTGCATGCAGAGTCTGTTCAGATCCTTGGGTGGGCCGATCCCGAAACCTACCCTTTACAGAAAAAACGTCATTCTCTAGAATTCTTAAGGGGGATCAGTCATCTGAGGCCACGTACTAATGCGCTTGGTGCCGTGACCAGGGTACGCTCCAGACTTACTTTTGCGGTGAGTGCATTTTTTCAGGAACGGGATTTTGTTCAGGTGCATACACCGATTATCACCACCAGTGATTGTGAAGGTGCCGGGGAAATGTTTCAGGTGCAGGCAACGGTTGAAAAAGATGATAAACCCTTCTTTGGCTCACAGGCAGGGCTTACCGTAAGTGGCCAGTTACAGGCCGAAGTGTATGCTTTAGCGCTTGGCCAGGTATATACTTTCGGGCCGACATTCAGGGCTGAGAATTCGAATACCAGCAGGCATTTGGCAGAATTCTGGATGCTGGAGCCTGAAATGGCTTTTTGTGATCTCGCCTGCAATATGGAACTGGCAACGGATTTGATTAAATATGTCCTGCAGGATGTGCTGGAAAACTGTGCTGAAGACCTCGCTCTTTTTAATCAGTTTATTGAAAAAGGTCTGGTTCAAAAACTGCGAGATGTGGTTGAAAAAGATTTTGTGCATATTAGCTATAGCGCAGCCGTTGAGAAACTAAGTGGTGTGAAAGAATTTGAATATCCTGTGCAGTGGGGGATAGATCTGCAGTCTGAGCATGAACGCTATCTTACTGAAAAAGTATATAAATGTCCGGTGATTGTGACGGACTATCCTGCTAGTATCAAACCCTTTTATATGCGGCTTAACGATGATGGAAAGACCGTCGCTGCTATGGATATACTGGTTCCTGGAATTGGAGAGCTTGTCGGCGGATCACAGCGTGAAGAACGGCTTGATGTTTTAACACAGAGAATGGAGGAGGCGGGTATCGATTTAAAAGAGTATGACTGGTACCTTGATCTCAGACGTTATGGTACGGTTCCCCATGCAGGCTTTGGCCTTGGCTTTGAGAGGCTTGTGCAGTTTGCCACCGGCATGGCGAATATCCGTGAGGTAATTCCCTTTCCAAGAACTCCCGGGTTTGCACCATGCTAACAGAAGTATCAATTATCGAGGGTGGAAAAAGACGTGGGTAAAGGTCCTGGTGTACAAAAGATGTTTGATGATATTGCTCCAAACTATGATCTGATGAATCGGGTTATGACCATGGGGCAGGATCAGGGGTGGCGTCGTTTCGTTGTGAAAAAAGCCGGTGATCCCGGATCCGGGCAGGTTCTTGATCTTGCAACAGGAACTGGTGATATTGCAGCTCTGATGGAAAAACAGTATCCGCAAGGGAAGCACTTGGGAGCTGATTTTTCACTCAATATGCTGAGCGAGGCTAAAAAACGTTTTTCTGCTCAGGACATTGAGTGGCAGGCAAGTGATGCCAATAATTTGCCCTATAAAAAGGACAGCTTTGAGTCCGTAACCTTTGGTTACCTGCTGCGTAATGTTGATGACAGTCTTGTTGTACTCAAAGAAATCCATCGGGTATTAAAACCTGGTGGTCGTGTGGTCTGCCTAGATACCACACCGCCTGAAAAAAATATTCTCTATCCTTTTATCCGCTTCTATTTCCGCTTTGGTATTCCACTGCTTGGGCGTTTTATTGCCAGTGACGAGGCAGCATACAGTTATCTTACCGGGTCGACCATGGGCTTTCACAGGGCGGCAGAGCTTGCTGATATTTTTAGTGAGGCCGGGTTTAGGGATGTGGATTATAAGAAGTTTATGATGGGCACAATTGGAGTCCATTGGGGGCAAAAATGATGGTGGTGAAGTCTACACCTATTTGTTTGTCGTCCTCAAGTTATCTTTCCCACGTGAGATTGTTCAAATAAAAATAAAATAAAAAAAACAATTCAAATATTATGTTGATACAAGCACTGACAACAAAAAGTTCTGAAGGGCAAAAATGTCTTCAATCTCTTCTCTCTCGGTTTCAGCCTGCTGAAAACAGCTGTCGTGATCTGGTGGCTGATATTATCGCTCAGGTGAAAGAGAGGGGGGACGAAGCAGTTCTTGAGTACACACGAAAGTTTGATGCTCCTAATCTTACAGTCGAAAATATGCAGATTTCAACTGCAGAGCTGAAAGAAGCATATGGGCTTGTTGATGATGACTTTCTTGAAACCTTAAGTAAAGCTATCGAGCGTATTCAGCTCTTTCATGAACGGGAAATGGAAGACTCCTGGATGCAGACCCGGGAAAACGGAACCATCGTAGGGCGCATGGTTCGTCCTGTAGATGCTGCAGGACTATATGTTCCAGGAGGGCAGGGTGGATCAACCCCCCTTGTCTCCTCTGTTCTTATGAATGGTATTCCGGCAGGCATTGCGGGTGTGAATCAGCGGGTGATGCTTACCCCGCCCAATAAAGAGGGAAAAATAAGTCCCCATCTTCTAGTGGCCGCACAGGAGATAGGTATTGTGGATATTTTTAAGGCGGGATCAGCCTGGGGGATTGCAGCACTCGCGTTTGGTACTAAAACAATCCCCGCCGTGGACGTTATTGTGGGACCCGGCAACCAGTTTGTTACCGAAGCAAAATCCCAGGTATCAGGAATGCTGCGTATTGATATGATAGCAGGACCTTCTGAGGTTTTGATCGTAGCAGATGAGAGTGCAAAGGCTTCCCATGTTGCAGCCGATATGCTGGCACAGGCCGAACATGATCCTATGGCACTGGCCGTTGTGGTAACCACCGTTGCCCAGTTGGCAAAGGATATTCTTCCGGAACTTGATCGTCAGCTTGCAGGTTTGAGCCGTGCTGAAATAGCAACCAGCTCACTTAGGGATCGTGGAGTGATTTTAATCGCAGAAGATATGGATGAAGCTATTACTATCGCAAACGATATAGCCATAGAACATCTCGAGTTGATGGTGAATGATCCCTGGGCCCTTTTACCCCGGATTCGTCATGCAGGAGCAATATTTTTAGGACACCATACTCCAGAAGCAGCGGGAGATTATATTGCAGGACCCAACCATGTCCTTCCCACCATGGGAACGGCCAGATTCTCTTCGGCACTTGGAGTAGAGACCTTCTTGAAGAAAAGTTCCATAATCAGTTATACGGAACAGGCCTTGCGAGAAGATGGGGATCATATACGATTACTTGCAGGACTTGAAGGGTTGACTGCTCACGCCGCCTCCGTTACCGAACGCCTTAAAGACAGGTAGATTGTGAAAGAGAATTTTGATTTTATTCAAGGTGTTCGTGATGGGTGTGATGCTCTTGGCTTGCCCAAGCTTGATGATGACGCATTAAATCGGCTTCTGGTCTATTTTAAAGAGTTGAAGCACTGGAGCAGAAGAATAAATCTTATCGCCAGAAAGGCAACGGATAATGAAATTCTTGAGAAACATTTTCTTGATTCTCTAACACTGCTGCCACTGCTCGAAGGCAAAAATCCACACCTCCTTGATATCGGAACCGGAGCAGGTTTTCCGGGACTTGTCTGTAAGGCTGCAAAGCCGGAACTACGGCTGACGCTTGTTGAACCCAGGCATAAACGGGTAGCCTTTCTTTCTCATATCAGCAGAAGTTTACAGCTTTCTCAGATATTTATCCTTGATTGCAGGGTAGAGGACGAGGAGATGCTGCAGACAGACAGCGACTTTACCCATATTACCAGCAGGGCGGTGAATGAAGTGAAGCTGTTTCTGGATATGAGTTCCCGTTTTATAAAACCGGGAGTCAAAGTTATCTGTATGAAAGGGCCAAAATGGGAAGAAGAGCTCGCAGGCTGGCAGAACACACAATCTCCTGCTCCATTTTCACTCCATTCCAAAGTTGAGTATACTCTTCCTCACTTTCAGGCAAATCGTACGCTTCTGGTTTTTACTCCTGCAGTCAGCAATTCCTAAGAAAGAGATGGTTTTCTTTTGGTTACGGAAAAAAGAACAGGTAAGAAAACCTTAGTGAGAGAAAGCAGGGTGTCCGATTGTCTCTAAGCACTCCCGAACGCTACTATAGTCAGAGGGCTTTTTCCAGCCGGTGATATTGGCTGCCTGTGCCGCAGGTGAATCTGCTGTGATCTTTTGCAGAGCAAGCGCCATTTTGTTTGAAAGCTTTACGGGCGTCTGGGCCAATGCAGCCATTGGCCATTCTGGGTAGAGCCTAGTACTGTGTACAAACGGAAATTCATCCTCTATGGCATGGATGATATGAAACTCATTTATATCAATTTCCCCCTCATTCTGCATCCGCTCAAGGGTGTCAGTTCGTACGGTTCCAACATCGGCAAGTCCACTCTGTATCGCCCGAACGACAAGATCATGAGTTCCCGCTTCCAGGATGGAAGCCGTTTCCTGTTGCAGGTCAAGTTGGTTGTCCTGCAGGAGTCTTGTGGCCATCTGTCCTCCGCCAAATGAAGAAAAATTGACCATTATATATCGTTTTCCACGAATATCGTCCAGTTTTTCGATGCCACTGTTTTTCCTGGTGAAAAGCACTCCGCCAAATCGATCCAGGGGAAGATTACTAGCAGAATTAACCATGGTTGCGATGGCTCGTGCCTGATATTTTTTCTCAATCTTTACGAAAAAAGCAGAATTGGCGAGCAGAAAGTCGATACGATTGGCTTTGACCATGGGCTCGATTGAGCTAAAGCTAATTGGAATAATAACTACTTCTTCGCCGAGCTGTTCTGTCAGGGAAATACTGGTTTGTTTCCACTGTGCCATGACCCGGACTGCAACACGGTTCGCAAGAACCCCTATTGTGATTTCGGCACAGGAATATATCACGGAACCGTGTAGGAAAAGGGGTATCAAAAAACAGAGGGAAAATGTTTTCATTAAATAATTCATTGTTTTTTTATCGTTAGCAGAGTGTCGTGGACAGTCTCCGTTAGCTCACGGAGGTTGATTGGCTTTGACAGATAGCTGATTATTGCCGGACAATTTTGCAATTCCTCAATGCTGATACGGCTGTGGCCAGTACAGAGAAGAATCGGTATGCCGGGGCGTTTAGCAACTAACTGTTCTGCCAACTGCAGTCCTGTCAGTTTTGGCATTGTCATGTCTGTAATAACCAGGTCAAAAATTTCCGGATTTTTCAGGAATGCTTGTAGGGCGAGAGCACTGTCTGTGAATGGTGTCACTTGGTATCCGACCTTTTTAAGTATCCGTTGTTGCAGATCAATGATCACCTGTTCATCATCTACTATCATGATATGTTCCTTGCCCCCAGGAAGGCTGTCGTCGAGAGTGGCTTGCTGGTTGTGGATGTCAGAGTTGAGAGTTGTGGAAACTTCCGGGAAGTAAATGTTAAAAGTAGTTCCCTTACCAGGTTCACTATAGGTGACAATCGTTCCACCACATTCTTTGACGATTCCATGAACCACCGACAGGCCCATCCCTGTTCCTTTAGCCTCTGTCTTTGTGGTGTAGAAAGGTTCAAAAATTCGTTCTCTGGTTACCGTGTCCATACCGCAACCTGTATCACTGATCTGCAGTAATATATAATTGCCTGGAGGAGTGTCGTTCTTTAGAAAAGCACTCATTTTGTCAAGGCTTGTTCGAGTCAATGTAATTGCAAGAATTCCTCCGGACTCCTCCATGGCATGGTAGGAATTGGTGCAGATATTCATGATAACTTGATTTATCTGAGTGGGGTCTGCTAACACGTTGCCGCATTCGCTATCGAATGATGATTTAAATGCAATGGTTGTTGGGATGGAGGCTCGAAGGAGTTTTAGTGATTCTTTTATAATAGGTTGGAGTTGTACTTCACTCATTTCGTGTTGACGTTCGCGGCTGAAAGTCAGAATCTGTCTTACAAGTTGTTGTGCAAGCCCTGAGGCATGCAGTACCTGGTCGATATTCTTTTCCAGCTGACTGTCTTTGTCTGCCTCCAGTTTAATGAGTTGTGATACCGCCGGCGAGCGTACCGATGGCTTCCATTTTCTGGGCTTGTCGATACTGAGATTCAAGTTTTTTCTGATCCGTTATATCCCTTGAAATATGCGCAATACCGATCCACCCTTGTTCTTCATCATAGATAGGGAATGCAGAAATATGGAAGATCTTTTGTAATTCAGAATACTCAATGTCTGCATGATGATTTTGGTGGTCTTTCAGGCATTGACTGTTTGGACATCCCGGACAGGCCGAATTTTTATTTGTGCGAAATACATCGTAGCAATACCTGCCTATTAGTTCAGCTGGGTCTTTGTTCAGCATCTTTCCTGCGGCAGTGTTGGCTTGAAGAATACGCATGTCGTTGTCCTGTATGGTGACCACGTCATCAACTGCATTAAAAAGCCTCTCCCAGTCCTTACGACCCTTTCGTATCTCTTCTTCGGCATCCTTCCGTGCTTTCATCATGGTGTTAAAAGAATGTGTGAGTAAGCCGATTTCATCGGAACCGGCAAGGATTACTGGCTCGTCATAGTTGCCATCGGCCACCCGGTTTGCTCCATCAATCAGGTTGTAGATTGGCTGCAAAGCATTTTTCCAGAAGAAGAAGTAGATTCCAGTTGCTAAAAACAGTGCCACTATTGCATTGACCACGAGGAGTATGGCAAGAAAATCCTTTGTCTTTTTTGTACTGATATCAAGAGAGAGGCCGACGACTACTCTTCCGAGGTAGTTATCTCCAAAGATAATAGGTGTCGAAATATCAATATGATCTGAGCTATCTTTGCGTAAAAGTTCTAACAGCTTGAACTGGATTTCACTACTGTAAGTCGTTGATTTAGCTGTTGAGTGGGCGGTGACACAGGATTGAGAAACCTGAGCAGCAATAAATACTTCGTTGCTTGCAACTATTGCAGCGTAGTGGAGCCCACGTAACTGCGTTGCTTCCTTTAAGGTGGTCTCAAGTGATATAAAATCGTAGTTTAGGAGATATTGGGATACCGAGGAGGCTATGTAGCCACCAATAACCTCAGCCTGATCCCGAAGATCCTGTTGGTTTGTTCTTTGTTCTGTTTTGTAGACATAGAGTAGACTGAAAAAGTTAACGATAAGGAGAACAATAAAGATATGAAGAGAGAAGCGAGTTCCAAGAGAGTGGCGGACAGCAAAGTTGCCAGTATGATTTCCCGAGGTTCTTCTGATCAAAATTCTTGTCCTTTAATTTCTTGGATGATTTTTCGAAAAGGGTCAAAATCTTTATCGTAGGCGGGGGTGATTCCTTCGAGTGATGCAGCTTTTAATGCCGTGAGACCTTCCTCTGATTGATCCATGGAAGTTAAAATCCTACGGATCTGGCGACGAATCTCTGGAGCAAGAGATTCGGACACAGCCCATGGAAGTTGAGGAAGTTGTTCGCTGACTGCCAGAAATTTGAGTTGTGATATATCAATACGATTTTTGATTGTAGTCATATTTAGGGCGAGATCCCCAGTCCCTGCAGCGTCTGCCTGTTTATAGTAGAGACCAATTACTGCATTTTGAGGAGTGATTGCAAAAGCTTCTTTGTAGTCTCCGGTTGTCAGACCAGCTTGGCGTAATAGATCGGTGGCGAGGATATAGCTTTGCATGGCATCTGTTCCGCCGCCAAAAAGGATTTTTTTTCCTTTCAGATCAGACAGAGAATTGAAGCCTGAATCTTTTCGCACGATAAGAGTACCGGCTATGGTCGTTTTTCCAAATTCCGCATTGGTTCCGATCACTTCAAAATTGTAGTTTTTTCGAGCGGCCAGGTAATGATATTGATTGCAATGAATCAGGTCAAATCTACCGGTGGATAATTTTTGCCAGAAAGTCTCAAAGTTATTGCTGATATCGAGTGAGACTTTGATACCGAGTTCGGAGCTGAGGTGATCGGCTAGGGGGCTGAACATTATATAGGTCTGTTCGGCGTTACGTCTTGGGAAGATTCCTAGTATCAGTGATGATTCACTGGCACTAGCACCTGTAGGCGTAAGAGAAAAGAGAATGATAAAAACGATGATGGCGTCGTAAAAACTCTTCATCTGCTTTGTTGCTGTATTTTTGATTCAATTACGACGTACCCTGGTACGCCCAAATTAAATAAAAAATACGCGCCTCGCAAATGAAGCTTTTTCCTTAGCCATCTCGAATTTGACCTTTTTACGAGCTTGTCAACGATAAGAAAATTGTGCAAAATCGATTCTCCGGTTGAGTGGGGGGCTTCAAATCGTCATATTGTTTTATTGGTATCGTCACTTTGTTGCTGAACGTGTCGACATTGTTCTGTGCGTCTTTATAGAGAGTTTGATTAAGTCTATCAAAGCATGGGGGAGAGAGTCAAATGGTTCGGCTTTTTTTTTACACTGGTCAAATGTTAATGGATTTGCTAGAACTTGGCGATCAAATGGAAAATATTCTTTCTCTAAAAAAGCGCGGCCAAGAGCCCTGTTTTAAAATATGGTGACTAAATGAAAAAAGTAGCAATCCTTGCAGGCGATGGTATCGGTCCTGAAGTAATGGCAGAGGCCATAAAAGTACTTGATGTGGCACAGAAAAAGTTCGATTTCAATCTTAGCTACGAATATGCTGACGTGGGTGGTATTGCCATCGATAATCATGGGGAAGCGCTGCCTGCTTCCACGTTGACTCTCTGTGAGAATAGTGATGCTATTCTGTTTGGTTCCGTTGGTGGACCCAAATGGGAAAGCCTTCCTCCGGAACAACAGCCCGAGCGTGCAGCTCTTCTTCCACTTCGCAAGCATTTTGATCTTTTTTGTAATCTGCGTCCGGCGCGTGTATTTAAGTCTCTTACCGCTGCCTGTCCACTACGCGCTGATATTATAAAAGATGGTTTTGATATTCTTTGTGTTCGTGAACTCACCTCCGGGATATATTTTGGTACTCCAAAGGGACGTGAAGGAACAGGGCCCGATGAACGTGCCTATGATACCATGGCGTATAAACGCTCCGAAATTGAACGTATAGCCCGTATGGCTTTTGATGCGGCAAGGCTTCGCAGCAAAAAAGTAACTTCAATTGATAAAGCCAATGTCCTTACCACCATGGTACTGTGGCGTGAAGTCGTGATAGAGGTCGCTAAAGAGTATCCCGATGTTGAGCTTGCCCATCTCTATGTGGATAATGCGACCATGCAACTGGTGCGCGATCCTCATCAGTTTGACGTTATGCTCTGTGGAAATATGTTCGGTGATATTATTTCCGATGAATCTGCCATGCTCACTGGCTCCATGGGCCTGCTTGCATCTGCGAGTCTGAATAAAGAAAAGTTTGGCTTGTTTGAACCTGCAGGTGGATCTGCTCCTGATATTGCAGGAAAGGGTATTGCTAATCCCATCGCTGAGATTCTTTCAGCAGCCATGATGCTGCGTTACAGCTTTGACCTTGACGCTGCAGCGGATGCCATTGATAATGCAGTTGAGGCTACCCTTGAAAAAGGCATTTATACTGCTGATATTGCAATTAATTCCGGGAATGCAGTGAACACCGCAACCATGGGCGATGCAATTGTTTCGGCGTTATAATGAGAAACAGTTCTGAATATGTAATAGTTGCCAATCGTGCATCCACTGAGATTGCAATAAAGGTCGCTGACTCTTTAGGGCTTGCATTCACCAGCATGGAACATAAGGTCTTTGCCGATGGTGAAAACTATCACGCCTTTCCTGAGGATATTGCCGGGAAAGTCTTAATTATTATAGCCAGTACTCACAGCGAAGCTTCCCATCAGGAGTTGATGGATTTGATTCAGGGGGGACGCTACTATAATGCGGCAAGTGTCAATGTGGTTGTCCCCTATCTCGGATATTCCACCATGGAGCGAGCCAAACGCGGTTCGTTTGAGATTCCAAAAGGAGTGACCAGAACCCGACAGATTTATCGAGCCTATCCTGATTTTGTTGCCTTTGTTGATCTTCATTCCGAAGCTGTACTCCATGCTCATAAAGGGAATATTTCAACAAAGCATATATGGACAGGAGAGCTTGTGGTGGAGCATCTGCAACAGATGGAGCTGGGTGAGTTTGTACTGGTCTCTCCTGATTATGGTTTTTCAAAACAGGTTGCTAAACTTGCCAGCCTGCTTAAATGCCCCCACACCGCGGCTGATAAAGATCGTTATGATACGGATAAAACCATTGTCAGCCAGGTTTCAAGTGTTGTAAAGGGTAAAACAGCGGTGGTTTGCGATGATATGATTCGTACCGGAGGCTCTATTATTCAGACAGCAGAACGTTGTATGGAGGCAGGAGCTACTGGGATAGCAGTGCTTGCTACCCACCTTGTTATGGCTGGAGACGCGAGACAGCGCTTTGCTGAGAGTTCAATCTCCAAGGTGATTGGTTCTGATAGTTACCCCGGACGAGTGAGTGATGATCTGCTCGAGGTGTACTCTCTTGCGCCATTGCTGGCAAAGATATTAAAGAGCTATTTAAGTATTAAGTGATCGTGGTAAACCTGTTTCATCCACTTGCACACCAGATCAAGCATGATATTGACATCTACAAGCTTGGAAGGAGAATCGTCCATTCCTGGCATCTTTATATCCATTAGACTCAGGTCGAATTCTTCCTCTTTCAATTGCTGCAGAGCTTCCTGGTCATTTGTAGCAGTGGGTTTATGTCAAAAATAAGTTTTACTCCTCGTTTGTTATATTGCAAAACAGAGCAGACATTTCCTCGTAAAAAAGCAGGGAAAATTTCTGTAATTTACTACTATACCGTATGATTTACTCTGCCTGAGCTGTTTGCTGCTCAACACCCCATAATAAATTATTTGTAGGAATCATCAGGATATATGTCGATCGTCAATAAGGAATTACAGCTCACAAGTGATTTTGTTCAGTTCACTGGAACGAACATTTTTCTTACGGGAAAGGCAGGAACAGGAAAGACAACCTTTCTGCACGGACTTCAGGAACAGACTCCCAAGCGGATGATTATTACAGCACCCACGGGAGTAGCTGCGATGAATGCCGGTGGTGTAACGCTGCATTCATTTTTCCAGCTTCCCTTTGGCCCCTATATACCCGGAAGTGATGCCTATGAGCGGAGCAGCCAGCGCGGGTTCCGTTTTTCGAAGGAAAAAAAACAGATTATTCAAAGTCTTGATCTCCTCGTAATAGATGAAATTAGTATGGTTCGAGCAGATTTACTTGATGCTGTGGATGCAACACTTCGTCGGCATCGCTACAATGATCAGCCCTTTGGTGGCGTACAGCTGCTAATGATTGGTGATTTGCATCAGTTATCCCCGGTGGCAAAACAGCATGAGTGGAACCTGCTTCAAAGGCACTATGATTCCGTCTATTTTTTTTCGAGCAAGGCACTGTCACAGACAGAATTACTCACCATTGAGCTGAAACATATCTATCGTCAGTCCGACGAGCATTTTATACGGTTGTTAAACAGTGTTCGGGAAAACAGACTTGATGCAGCTACAAGTGAGGCTCTCAACGATCGATGTATAGATGATTTTACACCGGCTGAGGAGCAGGGCTATATAACACTTACCACTCATAATGAGAGCGCAGAGAGGATCAATCAAACAAGGCTTACGGATCTTGATGGTAAAAAATACCTCTTTAATGCCGAAATTGCAGGTGACTTCCCCGAACAGATTTTCCCCACTCTTATGCGGTTGACCCTGAAGAAGGGGGCCCAGGTAATGTTTGTGCGAAATGACCCTTCTGCTGAAAAAGAATATTTTAACGGAAAAATAGGGACAATTACCGCCATTATCGGCAAAACAATTTTTGTTCTGTGTGCAGGAGATACGGAAGAAATTGAAGTGGAACCGATTAGCTGGGAGAATATTAAATACACTATAAATGAGGCAAACAAGGAGATTGAAGAGGAGGTTGTTGGCAAATTTGAACAGTACCCTCTAAAGCTTGCCTGGGCTATCACCATCCATAAGAGTCAGGGGCTTACCTTTGAACACGCTATTATTGACGCTCAGGCAGCATTTGCCCATGGTCAGGTCTATGTGGCACTCAGTCGTTGTAAGACTCTTGAAGGACTGGTACTCAGTTCTCCCATCAGTTCAAAGGGGGTGGCAACCGATCGGGCTGTCTTACAGTTTGATAAGAAGGGGCGTGATAATCCACCGACTGAAGAAATGCTGCATAGTGCGAAAATAGGTTATCAACAAAAGCTGCTATATGAATGTTTTGATTTTAGCCTGCTGGCAAAGCGACTGAGCTATTTTGTTCATCTGCTGGTTCGAAATGCAAGTGTCATTCAGGTGTCCGGTGCAGGCGACATGACAGCTGTTGAACAGCAGGCCAAAGAGTTCATTTTCGGAGTGAGTGAGAATTTTAAGAACCAGCTGGGAACACTCTTTCAGGAAAATCAATTACCGGAAACAGATGATCATATACTGGAGCGGCTCCGTAAGGCATCTCACTGGTTTCAGGACAAGATATCTGCAAACTTTGATGATTCTGTACGAAGCCTGCATTTTGAAACAGACAATAAAGAACTTCGTAAGACACTTACAAATGTTCTCAATAATTGCAGAAAAGAGCTTGGAATAAAAAGTGCCGCAATTGCCTCCTGTGAGAATGGGTTTTCTCCCTCGAACTATCTTCGGGCAGTGTCGGCAGCTGAGATAGATTTTACACCGACAAAGAGTAAAAAACAGCAGACACCTCTTTATACAGAATCGGATATTGATCATCCCAAACTTTTTAATACTTTGAAGGAATGGCGTACGGCTAAGGCAACGGAACTAGATGTCGCCCGATTTCAAATACTCTACCAGCGAGTGCTGATACAGATTGTGGTTTGTTTGCCAGATAGTCTGAAAAGTCTTGAGGCTATTCCTGGCGTTGGCAAGAAAACTATTGAAAAATACGGTAAAGAAATTGTGGAGCATGTGTGTGTCTATCGCAATAAAAATGGTATAGAAGCCGTGTTGTTACCCACACCCGAAAAGAGTACGGAAAATTCTGAAAAACCTCAAAAGAAAGCGGTCGAGAAGGGGAGTACCCGAGATATCAGCCTTACAATGTTTAAGGATGGGAAGAGTATCGAGGAGATTGCAAAAGAACGTGGACTTGTGCGTAATACGGTAGAAACACACCTCTGTTTCTTTGTGGAAACGGGAAAACTTCTCATAGATGAAACGGTTCCTCCAGCATTACAAAAACAAATCACAGAGGGGATAGAGAGGGCCGAGGACAAAACATTAAAGGCAATTAAAACAGAGCTTGGAGAGGCCTGCTCCTATGGGCAGCTTAAAATGATGCTCGCCCACCTGAAGAGTCTGGAGTCAGAAGAGTAGCTGTGGATTGATCGAATCCTTCAATGGAGAAAAAAGCAGATTTTTTACTCCATTGAGAATGGACAGGAATTATGGGAAACGAATTGTTTTCTCTGTGGAAAAAGTCTTGCTTTAACTTCTTGTGGTATTTTGTGACACGATATGATGTGGGATTGTTTTGGAGATGTCCGCTGGAGCGGTTGAAATGACAATCCTTTTATCTTTTTGATCAGGCTGAAGGCTGTTGCGAGAGAATATTATTTTTCAGAAGATAAACTGAATCCATCTGTGCTGCGAGTTCTTTGTTATGTGTTACCATTATTGCGGCAAGTTGCAAATCTCTACAGAGTGACTTGATTAGATTAAAGACAATCAAACCGGACCGGGTATCAAGATTTCCCGTTGGTTCATCGGCAAGAAGAAGGGATGGCTTCAGGATTAGGGCACGGGCAAGAGCCGTACGCTGCTGTTCACCACCAGAAAGTTCGTTTACTTTATGCTCTGCTCTGTGGTCGAGTTCAACCTGCTTCAGGAGTTCTTTTGCCGGTTTTTCCATTTCACTTGTTGATTTACCGGCAATAAGACCTGGCATCATCACATTTTCAAGTGCGGTGAACTCCGGTAAAAGATGGTGAAACTGAAAAATAAAACCCACGGACTTATTGCGGAAACTCGAGAGAGAATTATCATTCATCGCGGTAAGATTCTTTCCCTTAAAGACAATTTTTCCGCTGTCCGGACTGTCCAGCGTTCCTAATATCTGTAACAAAGTTGTTTTACCGGAGCCAGATGCCCCAACAATGGCCATCATTTCCCCCTTGTCGATGCTGAACTGCAGATTTTTCAGTATCTGAATTTTTTCAGTCCCGCTGTGAAAGCTTTTACAGATTTTCTCTCCACTAAGAAGTATTTTCTGGGTCATGATAAAACCTCCGCAGGCTTTACTTTTGATGCCTTCCATGATGGATAGATGGTAGCGGTAAGAGTGATTACCAGCGCTGATACTGCGATGATTGTTACATCCAGGGGCAATACCTTGATGGGAAGAGTATTCATAGGATAGACATTCGATGGAAGCTCGATAAACTGGTAACGGGATAAAATCGCACAGAGTCCGAGTCCTCCTATAACTCCGAGAAAGGTACCAAGTACGCCTATGACCAGTCCCTGATAAAAGAAGATTTTCATAATGGAGCCGGAGGTTGTTCCCATGGACTTCAATATAGCGATATCTTTGTCCTTCTCCATAACAACCATAATAAGTGCTGAAACAATATTGAGTGCCGCCACCAGAATAATCAGGGCAACGCAGATAAACATGCCGATTTTTTCGAGCTTAAATGCTGCAAAAAGATTTCGGTTCATGGACATCCAGTCTCTTGCAATAAAGGGAGCACCCAAAAGCTCGATGATCTCCTTGCCTACCTGATCTGCCTGGTTTAATACTTTTTCTTTTACCGTGACTTCAATTCCGTGGACGATATCGCCACTTTCCAAAAACTCCTGGACATCCGGGATGTTCATATAGGCAATGGTCGAGTCATATTCAAACATTCCGGATTCAAAAATGCCGGTTATACGACAGGTCTTGACCTTGGGTATTATTCCCATTGGTGTGAGTGGTCCGGATGGAGAAATAAGACGAACCTTGCCACCAACCGAGACATGCAGGTCTGCAGCCATGGCAATACCAAGTATAATTCCCGGCATTCTATCATCTTGATTGCCGATAAGGTCTGCAACGTTTCCCTCAACCATCTGATCGGGAAGGGCAATAACACCCTTTGCAGTTGCGGGATCTATTCCACGAAGGACAACTCCTGTGCCACCCCGTGGACCGGAAAGCAGGGTTTGGGTATAGAGATAGGGGGTGGCTCCGGTGACATCGTTTACGGTGACAATTCTATCACGTACCAGATCGTATTCCGGAATAACGCCACCGAGACGTTGCACAATAATATGGGAATTAATGCCAAGAATCTGGTCGCGCAGACCATTGGTAAAACCGGAATAGACGGCCAGCACAACAATGAGTGCCATAACACCCATGGTAATGCCGGCAACGGAGATAAGTGAAATAAGCGAGATGAATTTTTGCTTATGCTGCGCCCGCAGATAGCGGAGGCTTATAAACCACTCAAACACTTTTTTTCTTCTTTTTCTTTTTTTGCTGCTTTTTAACTTCTGGTTTGAGGTGGGGAAAGAGGATAACGTCACGGATGGATGGAGAGTCCGTGAGCAGCATTACCAGCCTGTCAATGCCTATTCCTTCACCAGCGGCAGAAGGCATTCCATATTCGAGAGCACGAACAAAATCTTCATCAAGCTCAGAGTGGATTTCGTCGTCATTCCCTTTCTCATCAATTTGTTTCTGAAAACGCTCACGCTGGTCAACGGGGTCATTGAGTTCACTAAACGCATTGGCCAGCTCGCGTCCGGTGACGAAGAGCTCAAAGCGGTCGGTAACATCTGGGTTGTCTTCGTTTCTTCTGGCAAGCGGTGAAACTTCTGTGGGATAGGCCGTGATAAAAGTCGGATCTATCAGCTTTTCTTCAACGAGGAGTTCAAAGAGTTCTGTCTTTGCTTTTCCGGGGCCAGCCTGTTCTTCAAGCTGGATTCCTTTTTCATTTGCGAGTGCGAATACTTTCTCGTCATCAGCAAGAACTGCAGCATCGATACCGGCAACTTCAATAAGTGCCTCGTCCATGGTCATACGTTTCCATGGTGGAGCAAGGTTTACTTTGGTCCCCTGATATTCAATATCCATGGTACCGTTCACCTCATCACAGAGCCAGGATATCATCTCTTCGGTGAGCTCCATGAGGTCGTGGTAGGTTGCGTAGGCCTGATAAAACTCAAGCATGGTGAATTCAGGATTGTGACGGGTAGATAAACCCTCGTTCCTGAAATTCCTGTTTATCTCAAAAACACGCTCAAAACCGCCAACGAGAAGTCGTTTCAGGTACAGTTCCGGTGCAATACGCAGGAATAGTTCCATATCAAGAGCATTATGGTGGGTTGAAAAAGGTTTGGCTGTGGCACCACCAGGAACAGGATGCATCATGGGGGTTTCAACTTCCATAAAGCCGCGGTTTGAAAGAAACTCACGTATTAAACGAACAATTTCCACACGTTTTCTGAATGTTTCTCGACTTTGTGGCGTAACAATCAAATCAACATAGCGCTGCCGGTAACGTGTCTCTACGTCGGTAAGCCCATGAAATTTTTCAGGCAGAGGACGCAGGGATTTTGAAATCATCACCAGTTTGTCGGCCAGGACAGAAAGTTCTCCCATTTTGGTTTTGAAGAGTTTTCCTTCAATACCCACGATGTCGCCAATATCCCACTTTTTAAAGGCAGCAAAGATTTCATCACCCAAGGCATCTTTCTTGATATAAACCTGAATGCGGCCGGAACTGTCAACGAGATGAAAGAAGGCAGCTTTACCAAATTTGCGCATGGACATAATGCGGCCGGCAATGGAATAAGTGTAGTTGGTCTCATCCTGGGCTTCTGCTGCTAGGTGTTCACCTTTTGGTAACAGTTCTTTGATTCGGTTATCCGGTTTGAACCCGTTACTGTAGAGGTTGACGCCAAGGTCTGCTAATGCATCTGCTTTTTCACGACGCTGCTTTAATACTTGGGTGTTTTCTTTGCTCATGATTACTCTTTATATTGATCAGATAGGATGGTTTCAGGATACGCTGAATTTCCAGAGGGGAAATGGTTTTATTTAACCCACTCGTTTACTGCCAAAGCATGATTCTGTCAATTGTTTTCGGGGAAGTGACATTAGGCAGCTTTAGCACTGTACTGTGATTTTAGCCTTTTTCCAGAAGCACCACTGTTTCGATATGGTGTGTTTGGGGGAACATGTCGATTGCTTGTATCTTTTTTAGGACAAAGCCGTGGTGCAGTAAATCCTCCAGATCACGACAGAGTGTTACAGGATCACAGGAGATATATACCAGCCGTTTTTTGCAGAGTGCATCGAGTTGTCGTGCGAGATCTGGCGCGCCCTGTCTCGGGGGATCTATGATTATAACGTCAAACTGTTTTTCAGCTTTGGCAAGTTCCAGGCAGGCTGCATGAATTGCCTGTTTTTTAAAGTGTGTGTTCTCCTGATTTGCCTGACTGCTGTTTCTTCGTGCGCTGCGAATGGCCGATCCCTGCCCTTCAATACCAAGAACCGATTGTGCCTGTTCTGCAAGAGGTACTGAGAAATTTCCCATTCCGCAGAAAAGATCGAGAACAGTGTCTTCTGTGTCGATACCACAGTAGTCCAGAACTGTTTTCACAAGAGTGGTGTTCTGCTCCACATTTACCTGGCAAAAACCGCCGGTTTCAAAGGAAAGCTGTAACGATTGCTCGGTGTAGGGCGCGAGTGGCGGCAGGCTAAAGGAGAGTAGATCGTTTCCTGTGACAGCAAATCCACTTCCTGTAAAGAATATATTTTTTATTAGAGGGACGGCTGCGATCAGCTCCTGTGCCCGTACACTGTCGGTGGGGCGTGGTTTTCGTTTAAAATGAAAAAGGAGGATGTTTGTTGAGCTGCTCGGGTCATACAGAATTTCAACTGCCTCTGTTAAGAGAAGAAGTTTGTTGAAGGAGGAGTGTTGCAGGAGATCTTGAAGGCAGTTGTTAATTTCAGGCACTGCTAATAAGCAGGTGTCGATACGAACACAGCTATGACTGCGTCGTTTGTGGAAGCCGAGAACCTGGTTCGCGTCCACCTGTAAACGAATGCGCTGTCGATAGTGAGTCTGCTTCTGCGATGCAAGGGGATTACTCAGCATAGATTCCGAGGCTTCCTGGAGACTCAGGGTATTACTTTTCAGAAGGAGAGCTTTAATGATCGAGTATTTTTCCTGGAGTTGACGGGAATAACTCATATGCTGAAAATCGCATCCTCCACACTGTTTGTAGTAGGGGCATGGTGCCTGGATTCTGTCCGAGGAAGGATGGATGATCGATGTGGCCACGGCTTTATTTCTCAGCTTCCCCGTTGCTTGAATTTTTGCGGTGACTGTTTCACCGGAAATAACGCCCTCGATAAGAGTGCTTTTGCCATTTGGATGACGGCAGAAACCAAGGCCGCCAGCTATAAGCTTTTCAATATGATATTCAGAAGATGTCATGATGGATGAGTATAGTGTCAAGATGGTAAGTGGGGAGAAAATAAAAAAACCCCCTATCAGTAATGGAGACCATTATGACAGGGGGCGCATGGGATAACAACAGAAAGTTGTTTTTCCCTAGGGAATTTTTTATTTACTTTTAAACGGTGGCTTCATTCACCCAGAAATCATGAAGATTACAGAAACTGGTTGCAAAGATCTTTCCTTTGTACCCGGCCGGAAGTTCAAAGCTTGATTTAGCTTCTGCATCGGACCCGCTAAATACCTTGGCACCCACTACCGTTCCATCTTCAAGGACAAGAGTGTGTCTTACAATATAGTGTTTTGCAGCCATACCATGTTTGGTGAAAAGGGTGACTTTACTTCCCTCTACGGTGATTGAAGGCAGGTGACTCCCTACTTTTTTATCCCATTTTCCAGGGTTTTCTGCTGTGTAAACAATATTTGTATATGGCGCTGTTGCTGCACTTGCAATATCCACTGATCCCAGAACTACTGCTGAAGCAGCAACGATGCCGCCTTTGAGGAAATTTCTTCTGTCTGTCATAATTGTCATCTCCAAATTGAATTATAATGTGAATGGTTCCTATTGTTGATTGTATTCCTTTTAGGGGTATTGTCAAGGAGTGGCTGTATTTTCTTTGTTCTGATATTTTTCTTATGAGTAACGTTGTCGTCACAGTTCTGACCATAAAGGGGGAATTGGGAAAGTCGTTATTTTTCAACTCTATTGTGTGTTATTAATATGTTGGTCCAGATTGAATTGGAAAATCTTTTGATAACAAGTGATTAATACTGTTTTTGATTAGCCGGCATTACCTGGAGATTTTTTTGACGAGAATGGATTTGTTTTGTATCTATTCGTAAATACAAAGCTTTTGTTTTCGATACCGTATTACTTTTGGGCGGGTAGGGGAGACAGGCTTTTGCTCTGCTCATAGCAAAAAACACTAAAAGTAATTTCTGCAAAAAAAGTGGAAGGTGCTCACTCTGTGAGCACTGCGGTGTAGTAGAGTTGTGCAAAGTGCTGAGGGAATTTAATGGTTCTCTCATCATGTAATATTAGGAAAAGCAGACAAAGAGATTTAGGTTTTCTGGCATGAAATGATGGAGGAATGCAAAGGGCGGGATGGAACATTTATATGAATAAAAAATTGTATTTTCAGTATTGGGGCAAGACGGATAGAAGCATAGACAGCGAATCGTCATCGTTCCATCTTTTACCTTATCATTGTTTGGATGTTGCAGCAGTTGCAAATATTTGGTGGCAGGAAAGCAGATTTCTTCAACAGGGATTCGCGTTACAATCTGGTTTGCCAACAGATCAATGTCTGCCCTGGGTTTTGTTTTTTGTAAGCCTTCATGATCTGGGGAAAATTGATTTGCGATTTCAGATGAAGTCACCGGAAACAGCTAGTATTCTTCAAGGTGATCTTGTGAAATCTTTTGACAACATATTGAAACCTTTAGTGAAAAAATATGATCACGGTCCTGGTGGTTATCGGTGGTTTGCAAATGAAGCAATCACATATGGATTTGATTTTTTAGGGTCAGACGCCGCTTGTGATTGGATGACTTGTGTTGCCGGGCATCATGGCTCTTTACCAGATAATGCTGAATTGGATGAGCCAGCTTTTATAGATAGAAAGTTTATTACAAGAGATCAGAAAGCACGATTTAATCTGCTTACAGATTTACAAAGTTTGTTTCTTACTCCGGCAGGATTATCACTTGCTCATATTCCCGAAAATGTACCTGATTTTTTAGCTGGTTTTTGCTCGGTATGCGACTGGATAGGTTCCAACAGCGATTGGTTTACACCAGTTGATGAACCGATGGCTTTATCGATATATTATGAAGCACGCTTTCCCATTGCTGAACAAGCTTTAGAGGCTACAGAAATCCTTGGTTCGCTTAAGTCTGCGGGAGGCATGAAAGCTTTGTTTCCTGATTTCCAGCCAAGAGGTGTTCAAACGCAAGTAGATGATTTTGCAATTGAACAAGGACTTACTATCATTGAAGCTCCTACTGGTTCCGGGAAGACAGAAGCTGCTCTTTCATATGCTATTAAACTTCTTGATGCTGGACTGGCAGATTCATCAGCGACTCCCGAAGCAAGTCTCATTGTAGTTTGAAAGCGGGTGTGTAGG